>CAWUKP010000214.1:0-4855 GCA_963922975.1 uncultured Spongiivirga sp.
ATCTGGAGTGGATGCTTGCACCTGTGCGGGTGCTTCTTCTTTTTTATCAGAAGCAGCAGCCTGAGAGGCGCCTCCTTTCGCAGCGGCGAGTACAACGTCTACATTTGTACCGTCAGGCCCAATAATAGCCAACACACTATCTACCGGAGCCGATTCCCCTTCATTGATGCCAATATGAAGCAGTTTTCCTGAGTAGAACGACTCAAACTCCATAGTGGCCTTATCGGTTTCGATCTCAGCGAGGATATCGCCTTCTTCTACATCGTCACCTACTTTTTTGATCCAAGTGGCTACAGTTCCTTCTTCCATGGTATCGCTTAATCGAGGCATGGTGACCACTTCAACACCTTCAGGAATCTCCGCAGATGCGCTGGAAGAAGCCGCTGCATCAGAAGTTTCCTTTTCTTCTGCATTTTGGTCTTCAGCAGGCGCTGCTTCCTTTTCAGAATTGCCTGCGCTTCCATTGAGATAACTTGAAATATCCTCTCCTTCTTCGCCGATAATGGCTAGTAACGTATCAACAGGAGCTCCATCTCCTTCCTGAACACCAATATGTAAAAGAGTACCTTCGTGGAAGGATTCGAATTCCATCGTAGCCTTATCCGTTTCGATTTCAGCGAGGATGTCTCCTTCTTCTACTTTATCTCCAACTTTTTTTAACCATTTTGCGACCACCCCTTCTTCCATGGTGTCGCTCAAACGCGGCATGTTTACGATTTCTGCCATGTGTTATAGTTTATGTGGTAAAAATGGATAATCTTCTTGTTCGTATACAGCATCGTACATCACGTTCTTTTCCGGGTACGGTGATTCTTCGGCAAACTTTTCGCACTCTGCCACTCTACTTTTGACGCGTTTGTCGATTTCCGCAATTTGATCCTCAGTCGCGTACTTTTTCTCCAAAAGAATCTCTTTCACTTGTGTGATGGGATCAATCTTTTGATACTCGGCTACCTCGTCTTTGGTTCGGTATTTTTGAGCATCGCTCATTGAATGACCACGGTAACGATAGGTTTTCATTTCAAGGAATGTTGGCCCATCACCTTTTCTAGCTCTTTGAATCGCCTCATCTACTGCCTCCGCTACTTTTACCGGATTCATCCCGTCTACAGGACCGCATGGCATTTCGTAGCCAAGTCCAAGTTTCCAGATATCTGTATGGTTGGCAGTTCGTTCAACGGAGGTTCCCATGGCGTACCCATTGTTTTCACAAATGAACACCACAGGCAGTTTCCAAAGCATTGCCAAGTTGAAGGCTTCGTGCAGTGATCCTTGTCGAACCGCACCATCGCCCATATAGCAAAGGGTTACATTATCTCGATCGTGGTATTTATCGCCAAAGGCCATTCCGGCACCAAGGGGTATTTGCCCTCCAACAATACCGTGGCCTCCGTGAAAACGGAATTCTTTTGAAAAGATATGCATTGAACCTCCTAGACCTTGCGAAGTTCCAGTAGCCTTCCCGTATAGTTCGGCCATCACTCGCTTTGGGTCCACGCCCATACCGATCGGCTGCACGTGGTTTCTATAGGCCGTGATCTTACGATCTTTGGTCAGGTCCATAGCGTGAAGAGACCCTGCCAGTACAGCTTCTTGACCGTTGTACAAGTGAAGGAATCCTCTAACTTTTTGTTGGATGTAGACTGCGGCTAATTTGTCTTCGAACTTTCTCCAAAACAACATTTCCTCATACCAGTTCAGATACGTTTCTTTGGTTATCTTTTTCATACGCAATGGTATCGTTATTCAGTAGGGTTTGTCAACTTTTTTTCAAGAATAACAAAAGTACGCTTTTCAATAAAAGTGCAAAAATGAATTAGAGAGATATTCGGTACTGTTTACAAGTAGGAATTATCGAATACCAAGGGCAGCAAGTCACTTACCGAATCGACAAGCACTACTTTGCCTGTTTCCCCCATAAAATACACAGCAATCGGTGCTTTTTGCTTGATCTCGTATTCGGCCATACTCTGCCTACAAGCCCCGCATGGGGGTACTGGCTTATCCAGAATTTCGTTAGGTGCAACGGCGGTGACGGCCAAGGCAGTGATTTGTGCCGAAGGGTAAGTGGCCCCTGCGTGAAAGATCGCAACGCGCTCCGCACATAGCCCAGAAGGATAGGCAGCATTTTCTTGGTTGCTACCAGTAACGATCTGACCATTGTCTAAAGACAAAGCAGCGCCTACTCTAAATTTAGAATAAGGCGCGTACGATGTTTTTGTGGCTTCAACCGCTTGCTCCATCAAATGCTTGGCATCTGGCGGAAGCTCCTCAAGATCATCAAAGACCTTGAGTACGGTGGTTAGCTTTTTTTCCTTCATAAAGGAATTTAATATTGGACGTATTCGTTACCTAGGTTAAAGGTAAGCGAAAAACGCAACGTATTTTCCAAAGGATTTCTCACACGTGAAGCGGAGAACAAATAGGAAACATCCAATTTGACTACGTTATACTTAAAACCAGCACCAAGTGTGAAAAACTTACGTGCTCCTTTGTCTTCACTTTCGTTGAAGTAGCCAGCACGCAAAGCGAAGGCATCATCGTAGGTGTACTCGGCACCCAGGGCCCAAGTAAATTCTCTTAGCTCTTCCCCGAAGCCTCCATCGGCATCACCAAACGATCTGAAAACTCCAGATAGGAAGCTCACATCCGGCTGCTCCACCTGTCCTGATTCCTCATTAAAGACAGGAGAAGGAACAAGTAGCTTAGTCACCTCAGTATTGATGGCCAGTTTATTGAAACCTCCTGGGAAGATGAAATCGAATCCTCCACCTAATCTGAGTAGCGTTGGCAAATAGAACTCATTACCCCCATCATCGTACGAAAGTTTCGGACCAAGGTTGGAAATATTGAAACCACCTCTCCATCGTCCGTTGAAATCGTTGTAAGCAATCTCCTGAGATTGATAGTATCCTGAAATATCCACGGCGAAGCTACTGGCTGCGGTGGCGTCTGGATCTACTTCATTCAATTTCAAATTCGAATTGATAAAACGACCTGCTACTGCCATCGAGAAGTAATCATTCAACTGCAGCGCATAGGAAACATCTAAACTGAACTCATTAGGCTCGGCACTTCCTTGCGGAATGACATTGAAACCATCGAAGGCGGTAAATTGTATTTCACCCAAACTAAAATAGCGGAAACTGGCACCCCAAGCACTACGCTCATTGATGCGGTTGTAAAAATTCAGCCCACCCAAGAATATGTCATCTACAATATCGCTGAGATAGGGTGTATAACTGATACCTATACCAATCTGCTGTTCCGCGAAAGCATTTTTGGCAGGATTCCAATTTTGAGAATACGCATCCGGCGAAGTGGCCACCCCAATATCTCCCATACCCGCAGCACGTGCATCAGCAGGGATCAATAAAAAGGGAACGGCAGTTGTTACGACGCGATTTTCGTCTTGTGCATTGACTTTTAACAGACTTAACACACACAGGGCTATCAAAAATTTTCTCATGAGTTAGTGAGTATAGGTAACAAATATAAATTTTAATTAAAGGATAACAAGCTTTTCAATTTTCTCGGCAGTCTTATTGGTAAACGTAGATCTTACGGTAATCTTATACACGTAGACACCTTTTCCGATGCGATCGCCAAAATCGTCTCGGCCATCCCAGCTGATTTCACGCGATAAGAAACCGTCGGTAGTAATTTGCTGATTGCGCGACCAAACTAATTTTCCAGATACGGTAAACACCTGAACCAGCACATCCAATGGTTCGGCCGGACGGTTGTGTTGAAACCAGAATTCAGTATAACTGGTGAATGGATTGGGGTAATTCAGTACATTTTCGAGTTGAATTTCGTCTTCCCCTACCACTACAAATTGTATTTCGGCGGTGGCTGAATTATTATACACATCCCAAGCCCTCAATGTGAGCGTATGCAAACCGGGCTCTAGATCGCGAAACGGAAATACGACGCGTCCGCTAGCAAAACTATTCTCATCGGCTTCATAATAATCATTCAAGACGAAGGGATTCACCTCATCTCCATCTAAAATAGCGATGATATCATGGCCGATTCCACTAGCTGTATTGATGCCGTTCTCATCTTCCAGTAAGCCCAATAAAATCGGTGAATCGTTCGTGATACCACCGGAGACAAAGTTTTCGTCATTCATATACAACTGAATCGTGGGACCCACGTTGTCTTCTGGAGCAGTTTCATCCAATTCGCCCACCAGAAAACGGACGTCTGATCCTGTATAATCCTCTTCACGCCCTTCTTGCGTAGCGTAGAAACTGGCCCGGCCTTCGCCTACAGGGATAGAAATGTCACGAGGCACTACAAACTCCACCTCAAAAGAGCTATCCGAAGGATCCACCGCAGCTTTCCCTCTGAAAATCGTTTCCCCGGAAGTTTCAAAGGGCATTCGATACACTGTTGGTCCAATGATTAAAGTACCGTCTGGCAAAGTATCGCGAAGTCTTGAGTCCGAACGAACATTATCGTTTGCCAGAGTCCGACGGTCGATATTCTTGTCAAAAATATTAGCGGAAACTGTACCATTGAAATTGGGGATGACGGTTCCTGTTTCGTCCGTAACAACGCCGCGCAGTTTCGCTCGGCTCAAAGCTTTAAGCGTATCCAATGTACTTTCCACTGGGATATCATTCACATGGGTCAAACGTACTTGAGGTTGGGGTATGGACAATCGAAGGGCTGGATCTCCTAAATAAAATACTACCCGTTTCTGAGTGGCACCCGTAAACCCGGGATCCGTTTTAGCCTTGCGAAGTGCTTCTGCCACCGTATCGTAATTATTATCTATTCCCGCATCACCGAAGCGAAACAAATAGTTCAGAATAAAATCATTGTACGAGATTCCATTTTGCGCAAA
>CAWUKP010000215.1:0-4851 GCA_963922975.1 uncultured Spongiivirga sp.
GTACCAATACCACCACCGCTACCCAGATCATCACCCTAGAGGATACCACAGCACCAACCGTACTGACTCAGGACATTACCATTCAAGTGAACAGTAGTGACTCTGTAACCATTACTGGTGCCGATGTAGACAATGGTTCATTTGATAATTGTGGAATTGCATCCATCACTGTTTCGCCAGATACCTTTGATGCAAGCAATGAAGGTCCTAATGTGGTTACAGTTACTGTTACCGACAATGCTGGACTGGTAAGCACAGATACAGCTATTGTAACTGTTCAAGTGATTTCACTTGGTGAAGAAGAGTTCGATTTCAACCGAGGATTGAATATGTATCCTGTACCGACTAGAGATATGCTGTTTGTGGAATTCCCGAACGAATACAGCGGCGAGGAAATGGAAATTATGGTACACGATGTGAACGGTCGTCTTGTCTACAAATTAAATAGAGAAGTGTATCTGAATAAGATTGAAATTCCTGAGGTTCGAGACCTGAACGCGGCCTTGTACTTCATCACTATTAAACATGATGAAATGATTGCAAGAAAGCGTTTCATCAAGAAATAATCTTGAAATCCTAATCAACTATAAAGCCGGATCTATTGCAGGTCCGGCTTTTTTTACATCAATTCTTTTTCATTTCACAACATTTTCTGGACATATGCTGTGTATTTCATCGATGTTTTGGTGTTGATAATCGGTGAAATGGTTTTTTTTTCTACTTTAGTTACACCCAAATCTAATGCCCCATTACTATGAAGACAAAACTACACCTATGTGTTTTGGCTATAGCCGTTGGCCTATGGTCGTTGTTTTCCTTTGAAGCCTCAGCACAAACTACCATTTTTTCAACCGACTTTGAAACAGGTACCCAAGAAGGATGGACCATTGGCAGCAATGGTTTCTTTTTCAATAACTCCTCCTATGCCTGTAATGGAAGTTATCTATTAGCAGTTTATGATAATACGACGAACTCGCGCTTAACATCGCCTACCTTCGATGCTTCACCTTATGCACAGCTCGATCTTTCGTATTGTTTTCAGGTTGTGAATTTCGACAACACTTCAGATGGCTATCGCGTAGAGTATTTTGATGGTTCGTCTTGGATCACCGTGGCCACCTACATCTTCCTAACAGACATTCCAGCAAACAACACTCAGTATACAAATACGGTGACCATCACCAACCCACCAACTACCTTTCCTGCCAACGCCCAATTCAGATTTCAGAATTTGGGAACTTCAAGTACAGACTATTTCTTAGTAGACGAAATTTCTGTAGTTGGATATACTTTGGAACCCCAACGAGAGATTCAAGTAGAAGGTAATGGTATTGAAATCGTAGATGGTGATACAACGCCAAGCACAGCCGACAACACAGACTTTGGAAATGCAGAATTAGGTGCTACGGTGACCAACACATTCAATATTAGAAACTTACTGAATGTATTGAGCCAAAGTTTAACCCTCAACAGTCCTTATGTTTCTATTTCGGGAAGTGCGGATTTTTCAGTGGCTAGTTTTCCAGCAAACAATACCATTGCTTCAGGAGGTAACGAAACCTTTGATATTGCTTTTACGCCTTCTGCCGCGGGTGCGCAAACTGCCACGGTAACCGTGCATTCTAATGATTTGGACGAAGGCACCTATACCTTTGATATTACTGGTAACGGAATCAATGAAGAGTTTACTTTCTTTTACGAAACTTTTGATGAGAATAATGGGGGTTGGACCGTGACGGGCTCAGGAACTACCTGGGTCTGGGGAACTGCTCCTGCCACTTCACCAGGAGAAGCTTTAGAGGGCTCTGTTTGGCATACGAACAATTACAATAATTACGGGAATAACGCGAATACTACCGTAACGAGTCCAATACTCTCAACTACAGGCTATCAAAACATTACGTTTTCATTAGACATTAGAATCAATACGGAAGCCACATTAGATGGTGTCAATATCGAATACCGAAGACGAAGTTCAGGTACCTGGTCGTCTTGGACCATACTAGGAAACTCGAGTTCTGGCACCAATTGGTACACCGATGCCACCGTAAGCGCACTAAGTGCCACTGGATGGTCAGGAGATAGTAATACAGGTAACAATAATTCCTTCTTAGAAACAGGTTCAATTGCCCTACCTAGTACCCTAGATAATTCAGCTGAGATTCAATTCCGAGCGAACTTTAGATCTGACGGGTCTAATACCGACGACGGTGCCTATTTTGACAATCTCATGATGAAGGGAGAGCCGATTGCCACCCCTTCAGAACCCACTGTTGGACCTGGAGATGTGACAAACAAACTTCGCTTGTGGCTGAAGGCAGACTCGGAAGTTGGTACGTTGAGTAATGGTACAGATATTACTTCGTGGAGAGATGAAGCTTACGATAACAATGCGTTTGCTACAACTGCCGATGCCCCTTCTTTTAGGGACAACGGTACGGATAATATCAACTTTAATCCTACTGTAGTGTTTGATCGTGCCAATACAGAGTTCATGCGAGGTAAGGGAGGATTTGCTTCCAAAGACTATTACGTGGTCGTATATCCTAACAATAGTATAGACAATACAGGAACGAACCGCCAGGTGCCCATCGCAGGTCGTGTGAACGGCGATGGTGAATTTGCTGTAGACGGTACCGGTCTTGGCTTAGGTAATATTTCAGCGCGATTTACCGATGAAGTGGTGGCCCACATGGTAGCCTCGGTACCTGATAATTTGCCCGCTGGCGAATCGTATGGACGTGCACTTACGTCTACTACTGAGGTGGTGCCCGCTGAACCTATCATTTTTAATGTGCGTACCAACGCTGCTGGAACACAAACCGAAATCTACCAAAACGGTGAGCGTATTGACAACACCACAGGTGTCACTCAAGTTTCAGGAGATCCACTGCCTTACAACGACTACAAGAATGTACAATATTATTTAGGTGTTGGGCGCTTTTCACTCAATGGAAACGTAGCCGCTTTTGTGGATGGTCGTATGAGTGAAATTGTAAGCTACGACAATATCAATACTTCCGTAGAGCAGCAACGTATACAGTCTTATTTGGCATTGAAATACGGAATTACACTAAAAGCCCCTTCTACTTCAGCCGCTGCACGGGAAGGAGACATTGACTACCTAGACTCTAATGGAGATATGCTATGGGATGTGTCTGATGATGGTGCAGGCTTCAATTATGACATTGCGGGTATTGGGCGTGACGACGAATCAGGCTTGAATCAAAAGCAATCTAGAACCTCAAACACTGTCGATGACGTAACCATCAGTCTTGGTGAAATTTACACCACCAACAGTGCCAACCCGAATAGTTTCGTTGATGACAGAGACTTCTTGGTGTGGGGAAATGACGGTGGAGATCTTACTGCTTCTGGAGTGGTAAAATCGGTGGATCTGAATGGTACTTTTACCACCTTCACCGAGATCGTTAACAGAAAGTGGAAGATTGTAGAGCGTACCAACGGAAGCGGAACCGACATCGGAAAGGTGTTCGTTTCGATTCCCTTCAATACTTTAGACACAAGCTATCCAAAGGGTCCGAATCAGGAATACGCTTTATTGGTGTCTTCGGATGCCGCGTTTGCGGATACGGATATCGTTGATATCATTCCATTTACAGAAACTGCGGGTAGTTTAGATGTTTGGTACGATTTTGATGATACCCGTTATTTTACAGTGGGTGTTGCTGATCGAAGCGAAGGTAAACTTCGTTTGGAATTCCAGTCGGGCGATTACATCGTTTCTGAAAACGATATCAATTTAAACGCGGACTTCACCATT
Organism: uncultured Spongiivirga sp.; assembly: GCA_963922975.1. Classification (GTDB taxonomy): domain Bacteria; phylum Bacteroidota; class Bacteroidia; order Flavobacteriales; family Flavobacteriaceae; genus JANQRC01. The sequence goes on from CAWUKP010000215.1 coordinate 3,785, forward strand.
TCTACCTGGGTACGTGATGCTGGAAGCGGCGGAACGGTTTTCGCTAAGGATACGGATTATGAAGTACGTGTTCGCAGCAATGGTAGAATTGATATGGACTGGAATGGTTCCACAAGGATTTCTTCGACCACCAATATAGATGATGGGAGATGGCATCAGATCAGCGTAATCAAGAGTGGCACTACCGCCTCTCTGTATATCGATGGCGTGTTCGAAGCTTCGGCTTCTGTGGTAGATCCTATCAGCAGTACCTCTACCTACTACTCTATTGGTGTCATTTGGGCGGATAAGAATACCATTTCTACCGCATTTGATGGAGATATTGATGAGATTCGAATTTGGGATACGGCTTTGACGCTTCCACAACTTCGATACATCATGAATCAAGAAATTGAAGAGATCAGCAACAATGTAGAAGGAGAAGAACTTCCGATTACCATTGCGAGAAACGACATTAGCGGAATGCCTTGGGGCAATCTCCAAGCCTACTACGACATTAATAACTTTTATGGTACATCGATTCAAGACAAATCAGATAACGGGCATTGGGCACGTATCAAGTACTTGAGAGACGATAAGCGCATTATCAACACGCAGACGGCTCCGCTACCCTATCAATCCAACAATAATGGTAGTTGGGATACCAACAGTACCTGGTTTGCAGGACCGTTCTTGCAAGTGCCGAATGCACTATCTATTGTAGACGGCGCCACACGTATCGACTGGAATATTGTATCTACAGATCATAATATTACATTGAATCGCACAGCGCAAGTACTCGGTATGTTGAACAATTCTGGAGAATTGGAAGTACTGAACAATAACGGGATCACGGTATCGCACTATTTCTTACTTGACGGTGTATTAGATCTTGAAGGTGAATCGCAATTGATTCAGGAGAACGATAGTGAGTTGGCTGTAGCAAGTTCAGGCTATTTAGAACGCGATCAGCAAGGTACAGCTGACAGTTATACTTACAACTATTGGGGTACACCAGTTGGTGAAATTAATACCACAGCAAACAATCAAGATACTACTGTAGGCACCGTTTTGATGGATGGTTCTAA
>CAWUKP010000216.1:0-4849 GCA_963922975.1 uncultured Spongiivirga sp.
GCGTGCGTTCCACTGCCTCTGTTCAGTCTTCTTTAGTCATGTACCCGATCTGGAAGTACGGTACGGAAGAACAACGTCAAAAATACCTACCCAAATTAGCCTCTGGAGAGTTTATGGGCTGCTTTGGCCTTACCGAACCTGATTTTGGCTCCAACCCGGGCGGAATGATTTCCAATTTTAAGGATGAAGGCGATCATTACCGCTTAAACGGCGCCAAATTATGGATCTCTAACGCGCCTTTTGCAGATATCGCTGTGGTGTGGGCAAAAAATGAGGAAGGCAGAATTCACGGCCTAATCGTAGAACGCGGTATGGAAGGATTTTCAACGCCAGAAACCCACAATAAATGGTCTTTGCGCGCTTCTGCTACGGGCGAGTTGATCTTTGACAATGTCAAAGTGCCTAAAGAAAATCTACTCCCTGGCAAGAGCGGACTCGGAGCCCCATTGGGTTGTTTAGATTCAGCGCGTTACGGAATTGCCTGGGGCGCCATAGGTGCGGCCATGGATTGCTACGACACGGCTTTGCGCTACGCCAAAGAACGCGTTCAGTTTGATAAGCCCATTGCGGCCACGCAGTTGCAACAGAAAAAATTGGCAGAAATGGTCACTGAAATCACCAAGGCTCAACTCCTTGCCTGGCGTTTGGGCGTATTGCGAAATGAAGGAAAGGCTACCACCGCTCAAATCTCAATGGCCAAAAGAAACAATGTCGAAATGGCGATCAACATTGCCCGAGAAGCCAGACAGGTGCTGGGCGGCATGGGCATCACTGGAGAATACAGCATCATGCGTCACATGATGAACTTAGAAAGTGTGATTACTTACGAGGGAACTCACGATATCCACCTCCTGATCACAGGTATGGACATCACAGGTCACGCAGCTTTTAAATAGCCACTAGCGTTGCAAAATGGGTTTTGTATCGTAGATTTTGGCAATGATAAACGCCAACACGAACATCATACCCGCTTTCAAAAGAAATACTGGTGATAGAAGATCTAAGGAGGGAATACTTCCTGATTCGATCAATGTGAGACTGTAGTTAAACAGCATGAGCAGCACGAAAGTGATTAAAATACGTACAGCATTAATCATGCTTAAAGAATTCGTAGGGTTATTGAATAGCTTTTCGTTGAAATCATCTCGGTTATTGATCATTACATTGAAATTTTTGGTTATTGATATGTTATTGAACCTAAAGAGACAACTTTTATTGTTTGAAACCCCTTAAAGGAATGCTAAAATTTACCTTCCTCGCTACCAACTTTTCATACATTTAGCATTGCAAACCTAACAATGACCCATTTTCTTATGATTCCCCAAATCCTAGAGCAACAACGTGATTTTTTCTCCAAAGGCACAACAAAAGACATCACGTTCAGAAAAAAAGCACTGATTCGCCTTCGTAAAGCCATCATTCAACAGGAAGATCGTATTTGCGATGCGCTTTATAAAGACTTCAAAAAACCCAAATTTGAAGCACTGGCTACCGAAACTCAATTCGTTTTGGCAGAGCTCAACCATATGATCAAAAAAATAGATCTATGGACACGCCCTGAAAAGGTAGGCGCCAGCTGGAGCAACTTTCCTTCTAATGACTACATCTACTGCCAACCTTATGGAACTGTGTTGATCATTGCTCCTTGGAACTATCCTTTTCAGCTCTGCTTGGCTCCATTAATCGGCGCACTCGTAGCTGGCAATACTGCGGTTGTAAAGCCTTCTGAACTCACCCCGAATACAGCCAACATCATTGCTGAAATTATTAGTGAAGTGTTCGACCCAGAATATGTGACAGTAGTGCAAGGGGGTGTAGAAGTAAGTCAAGCCTTATTAAAAGAACGTTGGGATTACATCTTTTTCACGGGAAGTACGCGCGTAGGCAAGATCGTGTATCAAAGCGCTGCGGAACACCTTACTCCTGTGACCTTGGAGTTAGGTGGTAAAAACCCTTGTATCATCGATGAAACCGCCAACCTAAAACTCACCGCCAAACGTATTTGTTGGGGTAAATTCATCAACGCGGGCCAAACCTGCCTTGCGCCAGATTACTTACTAGTTCATCACAGTGTAAAAAATGCACTGGTGAAAGAGCTCATAAATGTCATTGAAGACAGTTTTGGGAAAGACATTCAAAAATCTGATAGTTTCGCTCGTATTGCCTTTGAAAGGCATTTTAACGGTCTGATAGCGATGTTGGAAGGAGAAGAACTGCTGTACGGCGGAAATCACAATAAGGAAGAACACTATCTTCAACCTACTTTGGTAGATGAACCTAGTTTGGATAGCCCTGTGATGGAAGATGAGATTTTTGGCCCCATTCTTCCCATCTTGAGCTACGATCAAGGTGAAGATATTGATAAGGTCTTAAAGAATTATGCCAAGCCCTTGGCACTTTATGTGTTTTCTTCTCGAAGGAAATTCCAAAAGAAGTTGATTTCCAAATACGATTTTGGCGGAGGTGCCATAAACGATACTGTGGTGCAGATTGTGAACAAAGAACTGCCTTTTGGAGGTGTAGGAGGTTCCGGAATAGGCGCCTATCACGGCAAGCATTCCTTTGAGTTATTTTCACACCGAAAGGGCATTGTCAAGAGAGCCACATGGTTAGACATTCCGCTGCGTTATGCTCCTTATAAGCTACCTGTAAAGTGGGTGAAGCAATTCAAAAGACTGCTGTAAATCTGTATCCAAACCTACTTTAACGTTTAATTTTTGCAAGAGGAACTCGCTGCCACCGAAACTTTGCCTAATTTTAGGTGAATGTCTACCGCGTGTTACACGAACTAAAACATATCATCGAGCAGGCAAGGCGATACCAAGAACTCAAAGTTACATGCGTACTCGCCACCGTAGTCAAGCTAGAGGGCTCTTCTTACCGCAAACCTGGTGTGCGTATGCTGATTGCACAAAATGGAGAAATAACGGGTGCAGTTAGTGGAGGTTGCGTTGAAAAGGAAGTACAACGACAAGCACAAGCTGTTTTTGAATCAGGGATTCCTAAAATCATGACCTATGACGGACGCTATCGCTTGGGCTGCGAAGGCGTACTGTATATTCTTATCGAACCTTTTTATGTTTCAGACGCACTATATCTTGCATTTCAAGAAGCACTGCGGAAGCGCGAACATCCAGTGATTACCTCGTTCTTCAAAGCTCAAGACAGTAGCCATAAACACTATGGCTCCTGCATCAAACTGAAAGAGGTCTATGGATTGCGAGATGAATTGCAACCTTTCGCGGAAAACCTAGAAACTTTTACGCAAACCTTGGCGCCCTGCTTTCAATTATGGATTATTGGGGGTGAACATGATGCCGTCAAGCTCTGTCAAATGGCCGCCCTTTTGGGTTGGGAAGTTTCTGTGATAACTTCCATCAAAGACCCAAAAATGCCCGTCGACTTTCCAGGAGCCAAGGCCGTATTAGCCATAACTCCTGAAAATTTGGATACCAGTGGGATCGATCCCAATACGGCGGTTATTCTGATGACCCACAGTTTTGCGCAAGACTTGCAGTTTCTGTTGCAATTGAAGGAAGTGAACCCCGCCTATTTGGGCATGCTGGGTTCTAACAAAAGAAGAGCACAGCTGGAGGATCAACTTTTTGAATACGCTGAAGCACTTTCAGAGGAATTCTTGGAAAGCATCCATAGTCCGGCAGGTCTGAACATAGGAGCTGTAACTCCGGAAGAAATCGCACTATCCATCCTTTCAGAGATTTTGACGGTCACCCGAAAAACGGAACCACGTTCCTTAAAAACGCTCCATACAAAAATTCACCAGTCATGAGGCGTGCAATTTTAGTGATGGCCGCGGGTTCAGCAAGCAGAATGGGTCGCCCGAAACAACTTCTACCTTTTCGCGAAGCAACTATTTTGAAGCAGGTGCTTTCCCAAATGCTAGCTACTCAGGTTAACGTATTTTGTGTGTTAGGAGCCAACTACAAAGAAATCTCCAAAAGCATCACCGATTTGGAAGTAAAGATCATTGAAAATTCGGATTGGAAAGAGGGACTTGGAAACAGCATCGCCCATGGAGTCTCCTTCTTGCTTAAACAATACAATGATATCGAACAAATTGCCATTGTTTTGGGAGATCAGCCGTTGATTCATGGAAGGCATTTAGAAGCCTTATTTCGGATGCAAGACACCACGTCAGATGCCATTGTAGCCACCAACTACGAGCGTAAATTTGGCGTTCCAGCTGTTTTTCCAAAGAAATATCACACCCATTTAATGAAATTAACGGGAGATATCGGTGCTCGCGAGTTGCTCAATGACTCTAAAATTACCATTGCCGGAATCTCGTGCGCAGATTTGCAAGACATTGATACTCCAGAAGACTATCAGCAACTTTTAGCTAATACCTAGTATGATTGAAGTTTCAGAAGCCCTTACCCTCCTAGAAGAAAACACCCTCAGATCAAAAACCAGGAAAAGGTCTTTGCTCAAAGCTTTTGGTCATATTTTGGCCGAAGAGATTACCTCTCCTATCAATATGCCTCCTTTCAAACAGTCGTCTATGGATGGCTATGCGTTTAAATGGTCTGAAGCCGACACCTATGAAATCATTGGAGAAATTGCCGCGGGGCAAAGTAAAAATGTACAACTCTCGGCAGGAAAAGCGGTTCGGATTTTCACAGGAGCACGTGTCCCAGATGATGCAGATACTGTAGTCATACAGGAACATGTAATTCTTGAAAATAACCAAATTCACCTTCAAAAGAGTCCTCTAAAAGAGGCTAACGTTCGTTCCGTAGGTGAACAGATTCAAAAAGGAGCTGTGGCCTTACCCAAGGGTACCGAGCTAAACGAAGCGGCTATTGGCTTTTTAGCAGGACTAGGTGTA
>CAWUKP010000217.1:0-4773 GCA_963922975.1 uncultured Spongiivirga sp.
AAGAACAACCGAGAGTTGGCCGATAAGATCAAGATGGTGCAAAACGTTGACAGTATGACCTTAAATCAGGTAAAAGCACTGGTTAGAGATAGCTTAGGGTAATGCTCCCTTGATATTTCGTATTTTCGATGAAGCAAGGAGCGTACTATGCTGCTCACCATTTTGATTATTCTTAATGCTGTACTCGCAATTATTTCTATTGTGAGCCTTATTCTCTATGGGTACCATCCTTCTAAATCCTTAGGGTGGCTGCTGGTAATCGTTACCGTGCCTTATGTGGGTGTTTTATTGTACATCATGTTTGGCATCAACCGGCGCAAGATTAAGTTTCTCAATCTCAAGGAAACCACTCGCAGACAGCAATATCATTTAAGCCCGCCCACTACGACTTCTGAAGCGGTATCCAGTTCCTTTTCTGGTAAAAAGCAAAAGCTAATACGCCTGATCAAGAACAGTACTGAATTCTTCCCTCAACCAGGAAATGAGATCGAATTGCTCCTCGATGGAGAACGTACTTTTGAGGTGCTTTTTCAAGAAATCGAGAAAGCAAAGCAGTTCATTCATCTGCAATACTACATCATTGAAGAAGGTGAACTGTTAGATCAGTTATACGAACTCCTCAAAATAAAAATAGAAGAAGGGGTAGAAGTGCGTATTACCTATGATGCCGTAGGCGGCCTCTCATGGTCTAGAAAAAGTGTGAATCGATTTAAGGAGATTGGGGTGAAAGTATTTCCCTTGATGCCATTCAAGTTTGGAAGTCTTTTGTTCACCATTAACTATCGGAACCACCGAAAGATTGCGGTCATCGACGGTGTGGTTGCATTTACGGGCGGTGTCAATATTTCAGATAAGTATATCAAGTCTACTTCCGAGTTGGGTATTTGGGATGATATGCATCTCTGTGTCAAAGGTCCTGCCGCCACCAGTTTGCATCGTGTTTTTATCAAGGATTACTATTTCGCCAGCAAGGGCGAAGACTTACAAACTACCACTTATTTACCTGAAGTGACTGCACGGGGTAATTCAACCGTACAAGTAGTAGTCAGTGGTCCTGACTCTGACCATGCTGCCATCATGCAGCAATATTTGATGCTCATCGCCTTAGCCGAACGTAGCATTTATATTGCCAATTCGTATTTCATTCCAAATGTGGCGATTCTAGAAGCACTCAAAATGATTTCCATGAGTGGGATTCAGGTGAAGTTGCTGATTCCGAGAAAGAACGATTCGCTTTTGGCCAAGAACAGTATGTATTCTTACTTCGAAAGTCTTCTGGATGCCGGCGTAGAGATTTATCGCCACAACACGAAATTTTTACACAGCAAAGTGATTGTCATTGATGAGGAAATCTGCTCCTTAGGTTCTGGAAACTTCGACTACCGAAGTTTTGAACAGAACTTTGAAGTGAATACGATGATCTACGATGAACAGTTGGCCAAGAAAATCATCGAAGATATTGAAGGCGATATCGCAGATAGTGAGCGATTGAGTCTTGAGCAGTTCAAGCATCGCCCTTTGTGGGATCGTTTTACAGAAGGTTTGGCGAGATTGTTTAGTCCGCTGTTGTAAAATCCAAAACCTCCAAGTAAGCTCGGAGGTTATAGATTCTTTAGCGCCAGTCAAGTGTTAAGCATCCTTTTCGATTAGGATGGAGTTCCATACACCCGTCGAAACGGTGTGGCGAACATAGTCAGAAAAGTCGATAGGCTTTCTCCCCAGTACTTTTTCGATATCATTGGTGATTTCCGAATTGGCTGGGTTGCCAAGTACTTCGGTAAACAAATACCCCATCAACCAAATAAGGTCCTCAGGCATCCCGTGATCTTTCATGGTGTTGATGTAGGTGTCAAGGTCAATTCCCACAAAAGAAATCTGCTGACCAGTACCCTGCGAGATTTCTTCCACAGCGTCTTTGAAGGTTAACTGCCTTGCGCCCGTAAGTTCATATACTTGTCCATTATGACCTTCTTCAGTTAGAGCCTTAACGGCCACTTCGGCAATGTCTTGGGCGTCTACAAACGGAATCTTTGCTTCAGCGAATGGCAGGGCTACTACACCTTGTAAAACGGGCTCTAGTAAAAAATTCTCACTAAAGTTTTGATTGAACCAATTGGCGCGAATAATAGTGTAGTCCAATCCAGAATTGATAATGACGGCTTCACAACGTTGCGCTTCACGTTCTCCTTTACCAGATAAGAGTACTAACTTCTTAACTTGGGCCTTTTGAGCTTCTGCTGTGAGCCTTTGAATGGCTTCAAAGGCGCCAGGTACCGCTAAATCAGGCTGAAAAGTAACGTATACCTTATCCATTCCTTCAAGAACGCTTGCCCAGTTTTCTGGCGCATGCCAATCAAATGAAGGCTTTGCCGATCTTGAGCCTACACGTACATTGTGTTCTGTTTTTTTCAGGATGTTGACGATGCGCTTTCCTGTTTTTCCGGTTCCGCCGATTACGAGAATGTTTTGTTTCATGATGTTTGTTTTTTTTACAGTTTATATCTTTTGAAGTTTTATGAAAGTTTCTGTGGAAGTAGTAGCTGGAGTACCAATAGCCCGAAGGATAGGAAAGAGCTCAGCGTTCTTACCAGATGCCAACGATTCCAAGGTGTTTCGAATTGCTGCCGCAGTTGCCGCAGCTCTCCTTCACTAAGCGTTATTAAGTTGGCCTTATCCAAGACTTCATTCAGAGGTACGTTTTTCAATACGGTTACCAGTACCACTCCGACAATGAAAAGGATGGCTGCCACAACGAAAAGCCAAAAGTGATTTCCCGAATTTCTATGGAGATATACGTTGCCTAGATGTAGTAGGGTTGGACCAAGAAAGACTATGAAAAACACAGGATTTAATATGGATCTATTCATGCTCTGGAATGCTCTCAAAAAGCTCAGATCGTCTAGTTGTCCTATCCCGGGAGTTACGGCATTTGACCAGGTGAAACATAGTCCTGCCGTTAATCCCGTAAGCAGGGTTGCTGCCATCCATACGAACTGTTGAAATGTAATTTCCATGATTACTGATTTTGGTTTGAAAGGGTTGAAGGCTGAACCTTGAGTACCCAATAGAGCAGGGTTACAAGGATGAATTCGAAGGCAATGATCCAAAACCCGATAGCAGTAAAGAACTCGACGTAGGAGCCTCCGGCCGGTATGATCAATAAGGGTACTGTGATCAGTGCATCCAAAGCCGCGGCCGTCATTAAAAACATTAGGCCAACTTTGTGCCCATGGGTGCTTGCGTCTTTTTTGTAGTAGAAGCGACTGCCCAACCACACTAAGGGCATGACTGCCAGAAATAATACGATGTTTGCCTGTTGTTCAGCGTTTTCCATGATGGGAACGAAGAATGATGCGGAGTAGCTGGCCACACCCAAGCCCCAGATGGCGATTCCGATTGCGATAGCTCTTGTAGTTTTCATGCGTTTACGTTTTAGTTACATGACAAAACTATTTCGATAGCAAGGGAATCACTTATCTGAAAAGAAGGAAGATTTGTTCGAAAAGAAGCTTACTTGATCTGACTGGGCCTGTAGCCGAACTTATTGGCAAAAGCATTTGAAAACGAACTGAGACTGTCATAACCTACATGCCACGCAGCCTCTTGTACCGTAGCTGTTTTTTCACTAATCATAGTATGTGCTGTGGTCAGACGTTCGTTCTGCAGGTATTTGAATACTGGAACACCAAAGACTTCTTTGAATTCCTTTTTCAATTTTGTGGTATTGAGTCCAATCACTTTAGAGAGTTCTGTTAAGGAAGGCGGATTGTCCATGCGGTCTGAAAGAATCTTTTTGACGCGTTCAAGTCGCTGCACATCTATGTCGCTGAAAGACCGTGACTCTAATTGTGCCAATTGTCCAAAAAAATGTGAAAGCAAGGCCGTAATCTGACTTCGAAAGAACATCATTCTGGCTTTCCCTTCATAGTTAATATGTAGAATATCCTGCACAATTCGATGCATCTCTGGGGTCATAAAAAAGGAAGGCCCTTCTACGTAATGATCTGCCGGATGGACCAATTGGCCTAATAATTCGGCAAATAAGTCGCCCTCTTGATTGGGAAGATTTTTGAGGTTTCTTGTGGCGGTAGCAATGACGATGCATTCCAAAGGTTTGTTTTTGGAAACTGTGTGAATACAATCCACCTCTGCGTCGGCATAGAAGGAAAGCGCAAGCCCTTTGGTATAGTTGAAGTGCTTTGAATGGCCTGGGTATTTCATTTCGAGATCAACATTTCCAGCGCCGTAAAAAGCAACGGCAATCACGGGTTCGTCAAAACGACAACTATCCACCACTACCTCTTTCGAGAATGCGGTTTCTACCAGCACGGTAAAGTCATTGATGTCGATAATGTCGCGGGTCATGATGCAAGAATGCGCTCTTCTATAAAAATACGAAAGCAACACTCAATACACAAAAAGCGAACAATTGAAGTGAACATCATGTATCGCTACAACAAAAGCTACTTGATTTTTCGAGGGTCTACTTTATAGCGGGAACCCACCATCGTTGAACTGCGGATGGGCAAGCAGGATTCATTCCTTCGCTCTGCTACGGAATGGGCCTAAGGGGAAGCTTGCACAAAGAAGCTTCTATTGCTTCGCAATAGTATCTTTTCTTTTGTTCTCAATACTGAAGCAAGCTTCAATTGATTCCAAAAGAAAAGCTCCTTGACAAATCAAGGAGCTTCTTTGTAGCGGGAACAGGACTCGAACCTGTGACCTTCGGGTTATGAGCCCGACGAGCTACCTACTGCTCTATCCCGCGATGTG
>CAWUKP010000218.1:0-4763 GCA_963922975.1 uncultured Spongiivirga sp.
TCAATGGAAAGGTTAAAGTGGTGTCCAATAGAACGATCAAAACTATCCCAAAGATCAGCCTCCGATGAACTTGCTGGAATCATCTCGTGATCTTTGGAAACGTGTGGTTTTTCGTTCCAAGTATAATCGCCAAACTTATCTTTCTTGGCGGTATTGAAAATTTCTAAAGTCGTCTCTTTTACGATATCTCCTCGCCCCATTAACGTATTCTGCAGCTGCAAAGAAGCAAACTCATGAACACCTTCAGCAGCGCTGATGCTTACCGTTTGAACATCGTTGAAGTTTTCATAGAGTGGATAGGCATTCACTCCTGTTTGAAGCACTTCTTTAATGCCTTCCTTTTTTCCGTAACCGAAAGACAGTCCAACCGTACCCTTTGCTTGGCCCGGTTGAACAATCACAGGGGCGGTTATCGACTTACCATTCAAGGTAACAGTCGCGTATTTTCCATTCAAACCACCATCTGCATCGTTTCTTCTGGTGAAAAAGAAATTGCTCTCTTCCATCCACAAGCCCCATTCTTTCGCGTCCGCTTCGGAAACGGTCAAGTAGTTATCCCAAGTGATTCGCGTAATTGGGTCTGGGAATTCTTGCAACCACGGGTTGTTGGCTTGTTGACCATCTCCCATACCTGTTTTCGGGTACAATGTCAATTCAATACCATCAGAAGAAGCTTTCGCCAATTTTCTGGCAATGGCACCAAAGTCCATGGCCGAAGCAGTTTCTTCAGTAGACTCTTCCGTGGAAGTAGTCGCTTCTTGTACTACTACTTCTTCTAAAGTCATTTCACCCTTGAATACACCATCTTCCAACGCTTTGTTGAAATTAGTGCCGTTCAGGATAGAAGACTCCCAAGTAGTCTTGATATAGTCGTAATAGTTTTGCTCACTTCCGGACCACTTCAACAACGCATCCTGCAATTGACGCGTATCAAACAACGGACGAATCGTAGGTTGCGTTAAGCTGTAATGTCCTTTTTTCATTTCTACATCTCCCCAAGCCTCCAAATAATGAGGAGCAGCAGCAATGTATTGACAAAGGCTTGCTGTTTCATCTTCTTTCATGGAGAAGGAAACCGAAAGGTCTAAGCTTTTCAATTGCTCTCCGAACTCCGCACCGTTTGGTAACGAATACACAGGGTTTACTCCCGCCATGATTACACCACCAACGCGACCTGCAGCAACATCCTCCAAGAATTGCTTCATGGCCTTGTCGCCTCCCTGGCGCATCATTCGAGGTGCCTCTACATCCATAGCTTCGCTGTTCAGGCGCTCGTTGATCGCCAATACAAGGGCTTGCGCCTCCATATCATTGATGCCAGAAACTAGCACCGCTTTACTTCCTGCCTGACGTAATTCTGTGGCGGCCAAGCGCACAGCAGCTTCTACGTTTTCTGGTAAAGAACCTCCTGGATTGCTTCCAGTAAGTACTCCGTATATTTTGGCCAATGCAATCTTCTGTTGCGATGGCGTTAATGGCACGCGTTTATCAGCATTAGCTCCTGTAAGCGTCATATTCGACTCAAACTGGATATGACGCGACATAGTTGCTTCGCCATAATTTCCTTTTGGAATTCGTCCTTTCGAATAGCCTGCATCGCATCCGCCACCTTGCCAATCGCCTAAGAAATCGGCTCCGATTGAAACAATCAAGTTGGCTTTCTCAAAATCGTAATCTGCCAATCCACGTACACCATACTTGGCTTCAAAAGCATCAAGAGCTGCTGATTGCGAGATGGCGTCGTAAGTTACATGCTGAACATTCGAATATTTAGCCTGGAATTCAGCCACCAACTTGTTGGTAGACGGACTTGCGAAGGTTTGTGTTAACAAGACCACAGGTTTTCCTTGCGCTTGCAATGCTTGTAATTTGGCACCCACTTCGGCATCAAGTCTTTCCCAAGAGATGTATTCGCCTCCAGCTTTTGGACCTTGAATACGCATGCTATCGTACAATGAAAGCACAGAAGCATGCACACGCGCATTGGCGTTATTGTTGATGGTTGCCCTGTCGTTGTTTTCGACTTTGATAGGACGTCCTTCTCTCGTCTTAATTAGGATATTCGCGAAATCGTATCCATCAGCAATAGCCGTCGCGTAGTAATTCGCTACGCCTGGAATGATTTCAGTAGGTTGCACTACATAAGGAATCGATGCATTCACCGGTCCTTCACAAGCTGCTAGTGTGGCAGCTGCGGTACTGAAACCTACATATTTTAGAAAGTCACGTCGAGTGGTGGAAGAATCTTCCAAAGACTGCTTGTCTCCGAGGAAATCATCCACTGGAATTTCTTCAACGAACTCGTTTTGTCTTAGCGTCTCAACTACTGGGTTGTTGCCGTTTAGCTCTTCGGCGCTTTTCCAGTATTTCTTGTTTGATGCCATGCTCTATCTAGAATTAACTTCTCGTTCTTTTTTATCCCTCGACTGCGCCTGTCTGCCGACAAGGCAGGCTCGGGATGACAATCATTTTATTAATAGTGGCACTTACCACATTCGAGGCCGCCCATTTGTGCTGCCGTTAGTTTTTCAACACCGTACTTTTTGGAAAGCTCGTCGTGAATCTTGGCGTAGTATTCATTGTCTTCCACTTTCACATTCGTCTCGCGGTGACAGTTGATACACCAACCCATGGTCAATGAAGAGTACTGATACATGATCTCCATTTCCTCGACGGGTCCGTGACAAGTTTGACATTCAACTTCTGCCACTTCCACATGCTGTGAGTGGTTGAAATACACGAAGTCAGGAAGGTTGTGAATACGCACCCATTCTACCGGTTGTGTTTCACCTGTGTAGCGCTGATTCTCTTCATCCCAACCTACGGCCTTGTATAATTTTTTAATTTCGTTGGTGTAGAAAGCCTTGTCATAGCCATTGGCCAAATCTTCTTCCCCATTGTATTCTGCAATGTTTTTGTGGCAGTTCATACAAATATTCAAAGATGGAATCCCTGAATGCTTCGAAACTCTAGCCGAAGAGTGACAATACTTACACTCGATCTTGTTAGCTCCTGCGTGTATTTTATGTGAATAGTGAATCGGCTGAATCGGAGCATAGCCTTGATCTACGCCCACCTGCATCAAGTAACCGTAGCCAAAATAAGCTCCTGCCAATAGCAAGAAGATCACAGAAGTCAGCACCAAAAAATCGTTTTTTACAAAGGCCTTCCAGATGGGCATACGTTTCTCTGTCTCAGCTTGAATTTCAACGCCGTTGGCTTCTGCAATGCGACGCAGTGTTTTGTTCACCAAGAACAACATAACTACCAGCAGACCGAAAACTAAAGCAAGTGCTCCCAGAATAATTTCATTGGATATGCCAGGCTGAACAACCACTTCACCTCCAGGAACAGGATCCTGAACAGTAGGAGCAGGTGGTGGCGCAGCTGTGTAGGCCAAAATATTATCAATATCTGCAGTACTTAATTGCGGAAATGCGTTCATCGCCGCTTGGTTGTATTCGTTGTAAATACGATTCGCATAGTCATCGCCCGACTTGATAAGTCCAGCACTATTTCGAATCCATGTGTACAACCATTCTCTGTCTAATCCTTCTTCTTCCGCTAGTCTCGCCTCAACATTTCTCAAGGCTGGTCCAGTCATCTTCTTGTCCAATTTGTGACATGCTGCACAATTGGCGTTAAAAAGCGCCTTACCGGCAACAGGATCTCCGTTGGAAGCAACTGGTTCTTCTTGAGCAAAAAGTGATGTTGAAAATAATAGCAGAAATGCTAAAAACGCTTGATAGAGGGTCAAAGTCGAATTGCGGTGAATCACCTTTTTCATATGAAAATGCAAATTATCGTCTTGTCTTTTGGCACGATTTTTTCAAGTTTTACAACCCGTACGTGCTCAGATTTATTGGTGAGCAAAAATACGATTTAGGCGTCATTTAGAAAATGTTAGTGAAGTGTTAACTATCAATTTATAACCGTTCTAAATAATAAAAAATGAAGCCTTGTGTTATACTGTTTTATATTTGCAAAACATCTGCCTTCTTATGAAGAAATTAAAATTGGAAAATAAGCATTTTTTCACCTTCGTTTTTCTCCTCCTTGGAATGGTATGTTTCGGGCAAAATGGTAGCGTTACCATCGACAGTCCGCCCGAAGTTGACCAGCTCTTAGCGGTCAAAAAGGAAGTGAATCGAAAGGCGGAAAATGTCTACAGAATCCAGATATACAGCGGTACTTCGCAACAAGCACGTGGTAGAGAAGCTGCTTTCAAAGAGAACTTCCCAGGATGGAAATGCGATCTGAAATTCGAAACGCCCAACTACAAAGTATGGGTAGGGAATTTCAGAACTCGTTTAGAAGCTGACCGTCGTCTGTTGGAAGTCAAAAAGAAATTTCCCAATGCCTTTATTTTAGCTCCTCAGAAAAAACGCAAATCCTAAGGGCTTTTTTCAAAAGAAATGAAAAGACCTCTGGCAACCACCAGAGGTCTTTTTTGTATTACAATTTGATGAATTTTCGGGTATCAGAAGCATTACCAACGGTGAGCTTCACCAAATAGATTCCCGAGATGAGCGCACTGGTATCTACGGATGCAGTGTCTGTAATATCCTGACTCCATAACTCCTTCCCCAGCATATCAAAAAGTGTAAGGTTGACTTTTGATCCCGCATCCAACGAACGACGATTGATAAATAACTGATCGCCCATCGGGTTTGGGTACACATCTACCCCATTTGTTATGGAAAACAAATCATCTGCCAGGGTATTTTGAACATCTCCTGTGAGTGTTGCATTTCCGCTGTCTA
>CAWUKP010000219.1:0-4752 GCA_963922975.1 uncultured Spongiivirga sp.
TTTGCCAAAGGAATGATTTCTTCCATTGGTAGTGCCGGGCTGAAAATTGGAGGGAATATCAGTAAATCTGACAATAAAGTGGCCAATATCATTTTCATCTGTGAATATCTGATGGGAATGCCTATCGTCAGTGCCATGGTGGTTTCTTGTGATGCAAAGGAAAATTCACAGACCTTTAGCATTGGTCCATGTTTTAGAGAAACCTCCACCTCAACTTCTTTGAAAATGCACAAGGATACCTATATGTTTGTGACGCCCAAATTTATCAGAGACTACGCGGGCGACCTTGATTCTGTCACAAAAGACCAACAGTATCTAGAGTTTGTCAATTACTTACAAGCTTTGGTAGCTGGTAATCCGTTTATTTCTGCAGTACAGAAATTGGGCGATACCACTGAAACTCCGGCGCCTCCTGCGCTGGTAGTAAATACCACTTATGTCATCCTAGGGGCCTATCTCAACAATAAGAACAATCCTGATGATGTGCTTCTTGCCTGGGTTGGAGAGGACGGCAAATCTATGGGTGATCCTATATCCAATGCACAAATTCAAGGAAGTTTGATTTCATTTTCACCCCCTGAGGCCAGAGCTACTGGTGCAGCCATTGGAATTTTCTTCAAAGACGACGATAATCCCTACAAGCTAGCTGTGGCTACGCCCTCAGTATATACCGCAGTATCCGATACGCCTACGGCAAGTTTTACGCCTGGAGCGATAGGCATCAGTAAGGACGCTTCCGGAGACGATGCCAAAAAACCCATTACCGTTTCTCTTTCAGATGTAGGTCTTACTATGACTTCTATATCCAATCAGGTGTACAAGAAATCGGATGATTCCACGTATGGCAAGTTAACCTTAACCAAATCAGGCGCCAGTACCTTGTTGGCACAGTACGATAAGGGTTCTGGAGCAGCGGAAGCAGCAACTGGTAAAATCACTTTTAAGATCACAGCCAGCGGCCCTAATGGAGACGTGGTGATTCCTGCCAGTATCAATTTTGATATTGAAGATTCATAAGCAATAGATGCATTTTTTAACTACGAAAAGACTCAGAATACTGGGTCTTTTTTTATGCCAGATAGTGAAACAATGAAAGTTTTCTCGGTGGGCGACAATTCAACAAAGAAAAACGACGGTTCAACTTAGAGGCATTTCTACAGAAGCTGTTTACCTTCACCTTTACATCATCAAACCAATTCATTAAAACCTAAAATTATGAGCACCGCTGCAATTTTTTCACTTTCCAACCTCATGGTCATGCCCATGTGGATTTTAATGATTGTGGCTCCGAACTGGAAAGCCACTCGCTTTTTAATTGACTGGAAGATCATTCCGATACTGCTTGCGTTCGTGTATGCTTTTTACATTTTTATATCGATCCAGTCAGGCGGTGGCATGGACTTCGGAAGTCTTCAATCAGTGATGGCCTTGTTCACGCAAGAAGATGCCGTGCTGGCAGGTTGGGTGCACTATTTGGCCTTCGACCTTTTGGTAGGAATGTGGATGCTCGATCAAAATCGCATTTTGAAGATTCATCCTATTCTGATGGCGCCTTGTCTTGTGTGTACCTTCATGTTGGGTCCAATTGGTTTCCTACTATTCATCATCATCAAAACCATCAAAAAACAACAGTCATGAAGTATCTACGCTCCGTTTTCAAAACGGTAAAAACCGAAAGCCCTATTTTGTATTGGATTGTCATCCTGCATTTTGTTGTGGGCGCCCTCTGTGTATTTGGATTGCTATTTGACACGCGTCAACTCATGGGGGTGAACGTTTGGTTGAAACCGATGAAATTCTTGTTCTCTGGCGGTATCTATGTGATGACACTAGGCTACTTGATTACCCTGTATCCGTATTCCAATACCAAGAAGCACATCATTCGAAATATTTCTTCTTGGACCATGCTTTTGGAAATAGGAATTATCGTATATCAGGGAGCACGAGGCGTACAATCCCATTACAACCAGTCTTCCTTATTTGATGGAATGTTATTTGCTGCCATGGGTATCCTCATCGGGATCAATGTGTTGATTATGGTATGGTTCATCATTGATACCATTCGTTTGAAGTTGAAAACACCGCGAGCCGTGCAATGGGCTATTTTATTAGGCTGGATGGTGGTTTTCTTTGGAAGTTGGATAGGCGGCCAAATGATTGGTCAAATGTCCCATAACGTGGGTGTGGCAGACGGTGGCGAAGGCTTACCCTTTGTGAATTGGAGTACCATTGCAGGCGATTTGCGCGTGGCGCATTTCTTTGGATTGCACGGCATACAAATTATCCCGTTATTCGCATTATGGCTTACCTACCAATGGAAAACTTCAACCCGAAATCAAATCGTAGTAACCCTGTTTTTTGGGTTGTGTTATGCCTCGTGGATCGGCTATACATTCTACCAAGCCAAGCAAGGAATTGCCCTTATTCAACTGTAAGACACTGAAGATGCTTTTCAACAAGAAAAAACGTTTACAATACCTAGGATTCAACGATATCTGGTTCATGATCATCGGCATCATCATTCTTAGCTTTGTAACCGATTACATCTTTAGCAACTCATTTCAAAAATATCCGCTGCGCTGGGCCATCATAAGTTGGAGCGCTTCTCTTTTCTTTGCCACCTGCGATTGGTTGATCATGCGTGAAGTGTTGATCCGTCTTCGAAAGGGGTATCCTGAATTAAAAGACAGCACCAAACGGAATCTCTTATTCTTTGTGGCCATTGTGACTACCGTGATTACGGTGGATATTTTTGGAGGCTTATTTTTGGAGTGGGCCTTCGGTTTAACTTATAGTT
Source organism: uncultured Spongiivirga sp. (assembly GCA_963922975.1). GTDB lineage: Bacteria > Bacteroidota > Bacteroidia > Flavobacteriales > Flavobacteriaceae > JANQRC01. The sequence goes on from CAWUKP010000219.1 coordinate 2,798, forward strand.
TCGAATGGCGTTCCAAGGTAATTGTGCCAGTGATTCTGATCAGTACCATGACGATGGCCATTTACGAGGCCATTTATTTTTACCTTAAATTAAAAAAATCTATTCGCGAGGAGGAGGAAGCCAAAAGAGCGATTGTGCAAGCACAACTCGATGCCCTTCGAAATCAGGCTCAGCCACATTTCCTTTTCAATACACTCAATACCTTGCGCGACATTATTGATCAAAATCCGAAGGAAGATGCCAAGGAGTTTGTAGATAAGATTGCAGATGTATACCGCTTCATTTTAGAATCCGGGAACGCACACTTAATTCCGTTGCGGGACGAACTGAAGTTCGCCAAATCTTATATTCACATTCAAAAAGAACGTTTTGGCGAGAATCTATGGGTACGCTGGGACCTGCCTGAGATTGCAATGGCCCAAATGATTGTTCCTATGAGTCTTCAATTATTGTTGGAGAATGCCATTAAGCACAATGTCATTTCTAAATCGAGGCCGCTAAGCATTCAGGTGAAGTACATAGAAGGACGATTGGTCGTGACCAATGCGCTGCAAGCCAAGTCTACCCAACTGCCTTCTACTAAACTTGGGCTTCAAAATATCAAGAGACGTTATGCACTGATTTCGGAAGAAGCCGTACACGTTCAAAACAATGGAAAGCATTTTGTGGTTTCACTTCCGCTCTTAACCTTAGCCGAACAAAACGTATCATGAAGCAAATTCTCATAGTTGAAGACGAACCAAGGGCGGCACATCAATTGCTGTTGATGCTGCAGGCTTGCGCTTTTGAATATCAATTGTTAGACACCATCGATTCCGTTGAAGATGCCATCAGTTGGTTTCAGGCGAATTCAGCTCCGGATTTGGTGTTTGTGGACATCCAACTAGCCGATGGCCTGAGTTTTGAGATCTTTCAAAAAGTGACAGTAAGCGCACCTATTATTTTTACCACGGCTTTTGATCAGTATGCCATACAAGCGTTCAAAGTGAATAGTGTTGATTATTTACTCAAACCCATACAACAATCAGACTTGCAGGTAGCTCTAGATAAATTCACCAAATCAAACAATAAGGCTGCGCTAGATCCAGCTGTGCTTCAACAGTTGTTGGGAAGCATGCAAACGCCCAATTACCGTTCAGGTATTTTGGTGAAGGAGGGCAGTGGATTTGCTCAAATACAGATTGCTGATGTTTTGTACTTCTATTCGGAAGATAGCATCACTTTTGGCGTCACCAAACAAAAACGCTATGTGATTGATGAAACACTTGATCAAGTATTTACTTCCTTAGATCCTGCTCAATTTTTTAAGATAAATCGAGGTCAAATTGTTGCGAAGCATGCGCTGCTGAAGATTGATGCCTATTTCAACCATCGGGTAAAACTCACCCTAACCAACCCAAGAGATCAAGAGTTTGTGGTGAGCAGACCGAAGACGAGCGAGTTCAAGCAGTGGTTGAATTCTTAGCCATAATGATTTACTAATCAATTATTTAACTCAGTTACTCCATTTTAGAAAGCTCCTCAATTACCTGTTTAGCAGGCGTATCACTTTTCACCATCATTCTCATGAATTCGTAAGCCTGCGGTGCCATTACCCGACTCATAGGCGGTTCGATAATGGGAGCACTCGTGTCTTCTGAATCAGGAAATCTCCACGCTCGAATGCTCTGATCGTTTGCTACGACACATTGGTATAAGCAATCATAAATATCCATGTCGCCCATCGCCACTGAAAGTTCTTTTCCATAGATCATTCGAATGTCTTCGACAGTGAAGCGATGCGGCAGATAAATAGTTTTGAAGTCAATGGTTTGATGCAGGCTGTCTAGTCGCTCTAATTCGGCTTTGATATAGCGCGGGGTCATTTCTGTAGCAGATACCGAATTCAAAATTGCGTTTAACTCCGTATTGTAGTTTATCTTATCTATACGAATGCCTTCCTCGATGAAATCCTC
>CAWUKP010000220.1:0-4747 GCA_963922975.1 uncultured Spongiivirga sp.
TTGAATTGTGTGGGCGACACATTTCAGGCGCAGGGAACACCCACCATACTTTTTGAGGCGGGTCATTTTGAAGCGGACTATCAGAGAAATCAGACTACGGCATTCATCTTCCAGTCGCTCGTTGTGGCTCTAGATCATATAGCCAAGCAAACCTATTCGGACTTCACCACGCACGACTATTTTCAGATTCCCGAGAATCAAAAACGTTTTTATGACTTCGCTATACATCGAGTCCCAGTGAAAAATAGGGAAGGTGAAATCACCACAGGGCGATTGATATTTCAATTTGAGGAAGTCTTAGAGGAAGGTAAAATACACTTCAAACCGCAATTGGTAGCCAAACCTGATCAACAGCATCCATTTTTTCACAAAGAATTTGTCTTTAGTAGGGAAAGTGTTGTCAACCCCTTATTTCAAACGTTTTCGATGGATGTTGATGTCGACCTCTTTTTAAATAATTTTAAAGAATTGTCGATTTGGTTATCAAAAATTCAATAAATATCCTGTTTTCTTTATCAATTATTTCGTTTTTTTGCATTATTATCAATAAACACTACAGGTATGGCAAAGTTCAAATTAGACGAAATAGACCATCAAATTCTTGACATGCTTATCGACAATACGCGTATTCCGTTTACGGATATTGCGAAAAAGTTGTTGATCTCGGCCGGAACGGTACACGTGCGTGTTAAAAAAATGGAGGAAGCGGGGATCATCCGCGGTTCTTCACTGACCTTAGATTACATCAAGCTTGGGTATTCCTTTATCGCCTATGTAGGGATCTTTTTGGAGAAGACGCATCAGACCAAGTTTGTCTTGGAGCGCCTCTCTGAAATTCCTTATGTTACAGTGGCGCATATCACCACTGGTAAATTCAATATTTTCTGCAAGCTCAGGGCAAAGGACACAAAACATGCTAAGGAGATTATATTTCTCATTGACGACATCGAAGGTGTGACAAGAACGGAGACCATGATTTCACTAGAAGAAAGTATCAACGATAAGAAACGCTTGATGCATTCTATTTTCAACGAGTTATAACATTTTAGACAAAAAATGTCAGCAGACCCTCTTTCAACATGTTGACTGAGGGTTTTTTTATAAATTCAAATTGCTTTAAAAATAGTTCAATGGCAAGAAAACCAAAACTCGATCGCTTTAACGAGACGGTGCTGGATAAGTACCAGATATACAATAGTATTTTCCTAACCTTACCCTTTGACGAAATCACCAATACAGGCGTAATGCTTCCGCTGTTCAGTGATATTTGTGAGAAAGGATATAAGGAAGGAAAAGATCCTTCTGCTTTAGTGGCCGAGTTTTTCAGAAAGTATTTTGAAACTCCTTCGGAAAAGGAGCAGATTGGATTGCTTTTTCGGTTTATTCAATACATTGAACGACAAGTAGTGCTCTTTGACGCTATTGAAGACGCAGGTTTCGCCATTGTCAACAATATGGATGGACGCGGTACCATGCGAAGCATTAAAGAAGAAGCCGAAGAACGCAATAAATTAGCTGCGCTAAAATCGTACTTGCAGGAGTTTAAAGTACGTCCGGTGCTAACGGCGCATCCCACGCAATTTTATCCAGGGGCAGTTTTGGGAATTATTACCGATCTCGCCCTAGCAATTGAAAACGATGATCTTACCACCATCAAAAAGTTGCTAGCACAACTAGGAAAGACACCTTTCATCAAAGAAAAAAAACCCACTCCTTATGATGAAGCTGTAAGCCTTATTTGGTATCTGGAGAATGTATTCTACCATGCGGTTTCTAAGATCTATGACTACATTCAACACAATATTTTTAAAGGTGAACGACCTGAGAATGCCATATTTGACCTAGGTTTTTGGCCTGGTGGCGATCGCGATGGCAACCCGTTTGTGACCACGGAAATCACACTACAAACTGCTGAACGGCTTCGAAGCACAGTGCTGCGATGCTACTACCGCGATATGCGCAAACTTCGTAGAAGACTAACCTTCAAACAGGTGAAGGTGCCAATTGCCATTTTAGAACAGAAATTATATGATAACATCTTCTTGACAGGCGGTCAAACCACTATTTCAATAGAAGAGTTAGAAACAGAACTCCTGCGCATTCGGGAAATTATCATTACAAACCACCAATCTCTTTTTCTAGAGGAATTGGATGACTTTATCAATAAACTAAAACTCTTCGGTTTTCATTTCGCTGCGCTTGATATTCGTCAGGATTCGCGTGTACACCACAGCGTACTGACCAATATTGTAAAAGAAACCCGTGAACAAGGACATACGTTCTTTCCAGAGAATTATGAAACACTTAGCGAAAAAGAACAGATAGAGATTCTAGGTGCTATTAAAGGCAATCTGAATGCCGAGCTGTTTCAAGACGAAATGGTCAGAAAGACCTTAGGCTCTATCCAGGCGATCAAAACCATTCAACGCAACAATGGCGAACGTGGTTGCAATCGCTACATCATTAGTAACAATCAGACGGCGCTCAATGTCATGGAGAACTTTGCGATGATTCGCTTGTGTGGTTGGGAAGAACCAACGGTTGATGTCGTACCGTTGTTTGAAACGGTGCCAGATCTCACCGTGGCTCATGAGGTGATGGAAACCCTGTATTCAAATCCTGCTTATTCAGCACATCTCAAACGAAGAGGCAACAAGCAGACCATTATGCTCGGCTTCTCAGACGGTACGAAAGATGGAGGCTATTTGATGGCCAATTGGAGCATTTTCAAAGCGAAAGAAGCACTGACGGAAGTTTCCAAGAAATACGATATTCAAGTAGCATTTTTTGACGGTCGAGGTGGGCCACCGGCCAGAGGTGGGGGTAATACCCATAAGTTTTATGCTTCTTTGGGAAGTACAATTGCCCATGAGGAAATTCAATTAACCGTTCAAGGGCAGACGATTAGCTCAAATTTTGGCACCCTCGCTTCCTGTCAGTACAATATGGAGCAATTGCTCAGTTCCGGAATTGCCAATGCGGTCTTTAACGAAGGAGAGCAGTCGTTCCAAGGAGAAGATCGTCAAACCATGGAAGAACTAGCTGCTATCAGCTATCAAGCCTATGTAGATTTCAAAAAGCATCCTAAGTTCTTGCCGTACCTAGAGCGGATGAGTACCCTTAAATACTATGCTAAAACCAACATTGGAAGTAGGCCGTCTAAACGCGGAAAGGCGGAAGGCTTGAATTTTTCTGACCTCCGAGCCATTCCTTTTGTAGGGAGTTGGAGTCAGTTGAAACAGAATGTCCCAGGTTTCTTTGGCGTGGGTACGGCCATTAAATCTTTTGATGACAAGGGTGAGTTGACCAAGGTGCGCATGCTGTATCAGAATTCTTCCTTCTTTAGAACCTTGCTGGAGAATAGCATGATGAGTTTAACCAAATCGTTCTTCGAATTAACGGCTTACATGGCCGATGATCCTGAGTTTGGCGACTTCTGGAAGCTGATTCATGAGGAATACCTGCTCACGAAAGGTTTGTTGCTCAAGCTTACGGGCGGACAAACCTTGATGCAGAACGAACCTGCGGGGAAAGCTTCGATCAATGTGCGCGAGAAAATTGTATTGCCGCTTTTGACGATTCAGCAATATGCATTGAAAACGGTACAAGACTTGAGAAAGGAGAAAAATCCAGATGAAGAGAAGATTGCTGTTTTTGAGAAGATCGTTACAAGATCATTATTTGGGAACATCAATGCCAGCCGAAACTCGGCCTAGTTAATCTTCCTCAGCTTCTGTGCCTTCCAGCGCAATTTCTTCAATCGTAAGATTGTCGAAGTTGGTCAGCGTGTAGTGCAATTTACTACTCACTTTCACCAAATAGATCGTGTCGTTGGTTTTCAGCTCTACCGCTTCGATGATATTGTTGTGGTGGTCCTCAAAAGTAATGATATCTCTATCTCCATACCCATCAGGAAATTTCTCAGCAAGCTGTCGCATTAAATTGGGAGACAATTTTTTATAATCGACAATTCTCCGAAGCATAGAAAACAAGTTTTGGGCGGTTACGAATGCTAATCTTGCTAACTGGTTTACGATGAAACCATTACGGGTCTATATAAAATTACGATTTTTTTTAAGACGAAGCGTGGCTGGGAAGCGATTCGTAATAAGAAAAGGCCTCATACACAAGGTCGTTACTCACCTGATGATCAAGCACGTGGGTTCCAAAATCTTTAAGGAGTACAAAATTGACTCTGCCGTGGGCATTTTTTTTGTCGTACTTCATCAGTTCTATAATACTGGGAATGTCTTCTTTCTCAATAGAAACGAAACCAAAGATGTCTAGAATTGCCCGCGCTGTATCGTGCAGCTTATCGACAGGAAAACCAAGAAGTTGATGTGAAAGGTAGTTTGCCAAAATCATTCCTACAGCCACGGCCTCACCGTGTAATAGTTCTGTTTTATTTGGGTTTTCTAAGAAATAGCTTTCAATAGCATGCCCCAATGTATGACCGTAATTCAAGGTTTTACGCAAGCCATCTTCTTTTGGGTCCTCACTTACTACTTCGTTCTTAATAACTACTGACTCATGGATAAGCGGCCCAATGGTTAGAAAATCACGTGTCTGCGACCATTGTACGACTTCATTCCAATACTCCTCAGAACGGATTAGGCCGTGTTTGAGCATTTCAGCCATGCCGCTGGTCAGTTGGTTTTCGGGCAATGTAGTGAGATAGCTTGTGTCGATAAGAACCATTTCCGGGTGATTGATAACGCCAATTTGGTTTTTAAGTGAACCCAAGTCG
>CAWUKP010000221.1:0-4747 GCA_963922975.1 uncultured Spongiivirga sp.
CCAGTTTTTGATATTCTTCAGGAGAGAGAATCAAAGGATATTGAATATCGAAGCCGCTTACCTGTTCCGTGTAGATATACTTGTCAAGAATAGGGTCGTACTCGTACTTCGTAACTATGGAGGAGGGTTCTTTTAGCTTGACACTTCCAATGACCGCACCTGTTTTTACGCTATCCTGTGGCGTTTCTTGAGCCCATAGGTTCATTTGAAGTAGCAGAAAGAGTGCACCACTGAGGAAGAAAAATCTAAAGTATCTTGGGAATGGAGTAGTCTTCAAACTGGATTACAAATTTTTAAGCGCACTCTTAATAATGTCTTCAACGGCGGCGTCTGGAGTGTCTTTTAGGATCTTCTCTACTACTTTCTCCGATTGTTTTTTATTAAAACCTAAAACTTCTAGAGCAGATAACGCTTCATCTTTGTGGGTATTGCTTGAAATGGCAGGAATTTCATCTAAATCTAGCACCTTTAACACCTTGTCGCGAAGGTCTAAAATAACTCGCTGGGCCGTTTTGGCTCCGATCCCCTTCACTCCTTGAATAGTAGCCACGTCTTCCGCCACAATCGCATCACGGATTTCTGAAGGAGTTAATGATGAAAGCATGGTACGTGCCGTACTCGCTCCTACGCCAGATACTGATATCAATAAACGAAAAACTGCTCGCTCTGAAGGATGTACAAAACCATAGAGTGTTTGTGCATCTTCCCGCACCAAAAAATGCGTGTAGAGCATGAGTTGTTCTTCTGGACCAATCTGTGAATAAGTGTGTAACGAAATGTGCACCAAATAGCCGACACCGTTGCATTCAATCACAACTTCCGTTGGATTTTTCTCTACAAGCCTTCCCCTTAAATGCGAAATCATTTACAAAAAAGATGTTAAAGCGTAAATGTAATGATTTCCGCTAAATGGAATCTTGGTGCTTGGCTCTTTTTTGTGCGTCGATCACAGCAACAGCTGTCATGTTGATAATTTCATCAACACTCGCCCCCAATTGCAGCACGTGCACGGGTTTGCTTAGCCCCATCATGATAGGACCAATAGAATCCGCTTTGTTCAATTCCTTCATCAGTTTGTAGGTAATGTTGGCCGCGTCTAAATTCGGAAAAATAAGCGTATTCACTTTTTTACCCGCAATTTTTGAATGTGGAAATTTATCGCGTTGCATCGTACCATTCAGCGCAAAGTCTGACTGCAACTCTCCGTCTACCAGAAGCTCGGGATAGTAGCGATGGAGATATCCTACGGCTTCCCTTACTTTAGAAGCTTGAGGATGGTCTGACGACCCAAAGTTGGCATAAGAAAGCATGGCCATAACAGGTTCCATGCCGAACATTTTAACCACAGCCGCCGTCATGTGCGTAATCTTGGCCAATTCTTTGGAAGTAGGATCGATATTTATGGAGGTATCCGACAAAAACAACGGACCGCGTTCTGTTATCATCAAATTGGTAGTCGCCACTTTGCTAACGCCAGGTGCCTTCCCCACCAATTCCAGTAGTGGTTTCACTACGGTGGGATAGTTTCTGGAATAGCCCGAAATCATCGCATCTGCATCACCCGTATTGACCATCATCGCAGCAAAATAGTTGCGCTCACGCATCTTGCTGAGTGCGTCGTACATGGTAACACCTCTTCGCTTGCGAGACTCCCAATAGATTTTCGCGTAGGCCTGTTTTTTTTCTCTTTGACGGTCTGTTTTCGGATCTAGAATAGGGCAATCTCCTGTGAAGTCGATTTCCTCCATCAATTCTTTGATCCGTTCCTCTCGCCCCAATAAAATAGGTTTGGCAATTCCTTCTTCATAAACAAATTGTGCAGCTTTGAGGACATCCAACTGATCTGCTTCCGCAAAAACTACACGCTTAGGATTCGTCTTAGCGCGATTGTGCAGTAAGCGCACCAATTTATTATCCGAGCCCAGTCTTTGGAAGAGCTCTTCTTTATACTTTTCCCAATCTTCAATGGGCTCGGTAGCTACCCCTGAATCCATGGCCGCCTTGGCAACTGCGGGTGGAATTTCTTCGATCAACCGAGGATCGAATGGCTTCGGAATGATGTAGTCCCGTCCGAAGGCCAATCTGGTTTCGCTATACGCAATATTCACTTGTTCGGGAACACTGGCCTTGGCCAAATCTGCCAACGCCTGTACAGCCGCCATTTTCATTTCTTCGTTGATAGAAGTAGCGCGTACATCCAGAGCCCCGCGGAAGATGAAAGGAAACCCAAGTACGTTATTTACCTGATTCGGATGGTCTGAACGTCCGGTAGCCATGATCACATCTTCGCGTGTTCTACACGCAAGATCATAATCAATTTCTGGATCCGGATTTGCCATTGCAAAAACGATGGGGTCTTTGGACATTGATAGCAGCATTTCAGGACTGACGATGTCTGCAATGGAGAGTCCAATAAACACATCAGCGCCCACCATAGCTTCTTCCAGCGTATCAATTTTTCGATCGGTAGCAAATTCCGCTTTTTGAGAAGTAAGATGATCTCGATCACTTCTGATCACTCCCTTACTATCGAGCATCACGATGTTTTCAGCTTTCGCCCCAAAAGCTTTGTAGAGCCGCGTACAAGACACTGCAGCAGCACCAGCACCACTAACGACGATTTTGACTTGATCAATTTTCTTTTCCGCAATTTCAAGGGCGTTGAGCAAGGCAGCGGCAGAAATAATGGCCGTTCCATGCTGATCGTCATGCATAACCGGAATGTCTAATTCCTCTTTCAGCCTACGCTCTATTTCAAACGCTTCTGGCGCCTTGATATCTTCTAAATTGATCCCTCCGAAAGTAGGCGCTATGTTTTTTACCGTTTCTACGAAGGCGTCAACGTCTTTGGTATCAATTTCAATATCCATCCCGTCAATGTCAGCGAAAATTTTGAAGAGCAAACTCTTTCCTTCCATCACAGGTTTGGAAGCTTCTGGACCGATATCACCAAGACCTAACACCGCAGTTCCGTTTGAAATCACGGCGACAATATTCCCTTTGGCTGTGTAGCGATATACATTACGACGATCTTTTTCAATCTCTAGGCATGGCTCTGCTACCCCTGGTGAATAGGCAAGCGCAAGGTCACGTTGTGTGGAATAGCGTTTGGTAGGAACGATTTTAATCTTTCCGGGTTGCGGTTTGGCGTGGTAGATGAGTGCTTCTCTTCGGAATTTATCCTTAGACATAGACGTGTTTTTGTTGGAAAGACAAAGGTAGCAAGCTTTCTGCAACTACCCTAAAAGATCAACTGATCTTCAACAACTCAGATAGCACATCTACATTTTCGGGAAGTCGTCCTACATTCTGTAGTTTGAGAGCAGCTAGTTTCAAGGCTGTTTTCAGACATTGCTCGTTGCTCTTCTCTTGGAGGAAGGCGAATAAAAAACCAGACCAAAACGCATCTCCGGCGCCTGTGGCGTCCATCACCTTTTCAATCTTCACAGCAGGTAGTAATAATACACAGGCATCAATATCTGAGAATTTAACGCCTTTACTTCCTAAGGTCAAACACACTTTCGACACTCCGAGCTTATGAAAAAAGTCGAAGATTTCTTCATGTGTCATTGTTTTCTGAAACAAGCGCTCCATATCATCTTCGCTGATTTTCACCAATGGATCGTTTTGGCAATAGGCTTCGATAACTTTAAGTGCTTCTTTTCGATTTGGCCAAATCCGCTCTGAATAATTAACGTCGATGCTCAATTGACATCCCAATGCCTTGGCTTCTGAGGCTTTCAATAAAATTGTCTGTTGTGCGGGATTTTTACTCAAGGCGAAGCAAGAAGTGTGCAAGACTTTTGTTCGCTTTAACAAGTCGGTAGGCAGCTGATCCGGCAGTATGCGATAATCGGCTTCACGAAACGGAATAAAATCTGGAGTATTGACAGTTTTAGATACAAAAATAACGGTGGTAGGCACTTCCGCAGTAGTGCGTACGTAATTGGTGTTAATACCAGCGGTTTTAAGTTTATCAAGTATGTAAATTCCGAAGCCATCGTCGCCAACGGTAGACACCATGGCCGTAGCTAGGCCTAAGCGCGCCATGTTCATGGCCACATTAGTCGGCGACCCACCGAGGTATCGATGGTAGTCTTTGGTGGTTTCAATGCGTTTTTCCGCTTGATGACCGATAAAGTCGATCAGCGTTTCGCCTACGCAAACAATGTCAATGTCCTTATTCATTAAATCGCTAATGTTTTTCCTTCCAGAAACTTGTATAATACTACTGATCCAGCAGCACTCCAGGCGCAATGAGGAACACCCGTTGGTGCTCCTGTATCGGAGTTGAAATTTTCATAAAATCCCCAATTTTCAACCTCATTGAGCGCATCGATATGTTGCTGTATTTCTGTGGCCAACTTATTTTCACCCCGCAAAACCAACCCCGCTCCGTAAAAGCCATTCACCATTTGCCAGGTTCCACCGTTGTGAAACTCATAGGGCACATTTCTGAACTCGTATTTGCAATTGTTAGTTAGCAATTTCCATTCTTCGTCCTTCTCTGTAATCGGAGGCCAAAATGCGGGTAATAATTTCAGTTTTAAGGAATTTCTTAATCCCTCCGCATGATCGATTACTTGTGTAGGAAATTCAGCCTCTTCGTCCAAATTTAACAACAATGAAAGCGCATTGGCAAATGCATCAAACTGCTTCTGATAGCCCGAAGGATTGAAGGCCGCTACCCAGTATTTTTTCTTCCGAAGTTGGCCGTAGGCCTTGGGATGATAGGGGTCATTCTTCA
>CAWUKP010000222.1:0-4727 GCA_963922975.1 uncultured Spongiivirga sp.
CTGAAACTGAAAATAGGCCAGTTTAGCACTCATATGTTGACTAAAGCAAGATCCCAGCATGAACACCTTGCTCCCATAATCAATCGGGTGATGCGAAGGCTGTAGTGGTATCTGCGTCTGCAATTGCATGATCAGGTCAAATAGTCGCGGGCTTTTTCCAAGGCCTTAGGAATTCCACCAGGATTCTTACCGCCGGCAGTTGCAAAGAAAGGTTGTCCGCCGCCACCGCCATGGATCAGTTTCCCCAGCTCACGCACCACTTGCCCAGCGTTATAACCGCGTTCAGCGGCCAACGGTTTCGAGATATAACAGGTAAGCATGGCTTTTTCGCCTGAGCTTGTTGCAAAAAACAGGAATAGATTATCAAATTCGTTACCTAGCTCAAATGCAAGGTCTTTGATACTGCCTTGGTCTAAGTCTACCTTCTTAGCCAAAAACTTCACGCCATTGACTTCTTCAAGAGCCGCCTTTAAATCGCCCTTTACATTTTTCGCCTTTTCCTTCAACAAATGCTCTACTTGCTTTTTCAACTGCGTATTTTCTTCCTGCAAAGTCTTCAAGGCCTTCACAGGCTGTTGTGCGTTGTTCAACAAGTCTTTCATCTCATAGTAGGCGCGATTATTCTCGAAATAGAAGTCCTTCACCGCATCGCAGCTAATGGCCTCAATACGCCGTATACCTGCTGCAACGGCACTTTCAGAGGTAATCTTAAAATGCCATAAATCGCTCGTATTTGCTACATGGGTTCCTCCGCATAATTCGATGGATTGCCCGAAGCGCACGGTACGCACACTATCGCCATACTTTTCTCCGAACAAGGCGATAGCACCTTGATTCATGGCTTCCTGCATCGGAATACCGCGCTGTTCTTGTAATGGAAGTTTCCCATCGATGCGCGAATTCACGAAGTCTTCCACATCACGGAGTTCTTCCACCGTCAATTTCGAAAAATGAGAGAAATCGAAGCGCAGGTACTTCGAATGCACAGCACTTCCCTTTTGTTCCACGTGTTCGCCTAATACTTCGCGTAGCGCCTGATGCAATAGGTGCGTGGCAGTATGATTACAAGCGGTGCGTTGGCGTTGTTTTGCGTCTACGACTGCTTTGAAGTTTCCATTCAACTCTCTGGGAAGATTCTCCGCAATGTGTACAATCACATTGTTCTCCTTTTTTGTGTCGAGAATATATACTACGTCGCCGTTGGTAGCTTCGATATACCCTTTATCCCCTACTTGTCCGCCTCCTTCCGGATAGAAAGGTGTGAGGTTAAACACCAGTTGATACAAGGTACCTTCCTTCTTGGAGGTCACCTTTCGGTAGCGCACTAATTTTACTTGTGCTTCCAGCGTATCGTACCCCACAAATTCTTGATTCAAGTCTTCTTCGAGTACTACCCAATCGTCTGAAGCTACTTCGCTAGCCGCGCGCGAACGATTTTTTTGACGCTGCATGGCTTCGTCAAAGCCCTTCTCATCAACGGCATACCCTTGTTCGCTGGCAATCAATTGCGTTAAATCTAGGGGGAAACCATAGGTGTCATATAATTCGAAGGCCTTCTCTCCTGCTATGGTCTTTTCTTCCGTTTCAGAAATAACAGCGTTTAACAGTACCAATCCCTGATCTAGGGTTCGCAAGAAAGATTGTTCTTCTTCTTTAATTACGTTTTCGATCAGTTGTTTTTGCTCTTTGAGCTCAGGAAAGGCCACACCCATCCGTTTGGAAAGTACGTCAACCAAACGATAGATAAACGGCTCTTTTTTGTCTAAAAAGGTGAAGCCATAACGGACTGCTCTTCGCAAAATTCTACGAATGACGTAACCTGCTCCTGAATTGCTTGGCAACTGACCGTCGGCAATTGAGAATGAAACCGCTCTGACGTGATCTGCAATCACGCGAATGGCAATATCCAACTTCTCGTCTTTGCCATAGCTCGTATTGCTGATGGTTTCTATTTCACGAATGATGGGTGTAAAAACGTCTGTGTCATAATTAGAATTCACGCCTTGTAAAACCATGCATAAGCGTTCAAAACCCATTCCAGTGTCGATATGCTTGGCAGGCAGGTCTTCTAGCGAACTATCTGCTTTGCGGTTGTACTGCATGAACACCAAGTTCCAGATTTCCACAACGTGCGGGTGGTCTTGGTTGACAAGCTCTTTTCCGGGTACCTTTGCTTTTTCTTCTTCGGAACGGATATCCACATGAATTTCCGAACAAGGTCCACACGGACCTTGATCTCCCATTTCCCAGAAATTATCTGCCTTATTGCCCATTAAGATCTGTGACTCAGGAATGATTTCTTTCCAGAGGTCATAGGCTTCTTGATCCATCGATAGCTTGTCTGCGTCATCGCTTCCTTCAAAAACCGTCACGTACAAGTTCTCTTTGGGTATTTGATAGATATCTGTCAACAATTCCCAGGCCCACTGAATGGCTTCTTTTTTGAAATAATCGCCGAAGCTCCAATTCCCCAGCATTTCAAACATCGTATGATGGTAGGTGTCGATTCCTACTTCCTCCAGGTCGTTGTGCTTTCCTGAAACACGTAGACATTTCTGAGTATCGGCAACGCGCAAATGCTTGGGTACCGTATTTCCCAAGAAAAACTCTTTGAATTGATTCATCCCTGCATTGGTGAACATCAATGTAGGATCATTTTTGATCACCATAGGCGCAGAGGGCACAATGGTATGTGCTTTGCTCTGAAAAAAATCTAAAAATTTCGATCGTATCTCTTGAGACTTCATAAAGTCGTAATTGCCTGAGTATAGTTAAATTGCGTTGACGGGCAACAATTGCCTATATTTGTTCGTTAGTGCAATGCCCAAAGTAACCGCAAAAATAGCATTTTAACTGATGTCTAAGGTAAAATATTACTACGATCCAGATACCCTGTCGTACAGGCAAATAGAACCGAGCAAAAGCAATAAGGTGAAGAATTTCATCTTGTTCTTAATTGCCTCAGGTTTGTTTGCTGCCTTGCTTGTCTTTTTACTATTAGGCGTAGGTGTGATTAATACGCCTAAGGAAATCAGTTTGCAGCGTGAATTAGAGCGTGCGGAATTGCAGTATGGTATTCTGAACAAGAAACTTGGGCAAATGGAACGTGTACTTGCCAACATTCAAGACCGAGACAATAACCTGTATCGTGTCTATTTTGAGGCAAACCCAATTCCAGACGAACAACGCAAAGCAGGTTTTGGGGGTATCAACCGCTACAGAAATCTTGAGGGTCTTGACAACTCCAAGATGATTATTGATGCTACCAGAAGATTAGAAATTCTACAGAAACAATTGGTAATCCAGTCGAGATCACTAGACCAAATTCAAAAGCTGGCCACAGATAAAGAAGCCCTTCTGGAGGCAATTCCCGCAATTCAACCCGTACGCAACGAAGACCTGACCCGTATGGCTTCAGGGTATGGATGGAGAAGTGATCCCTTCACCAAAGCCCGCAAGTTCCACTATGGTATGGACTTTACGGCGCCAAGAGGTACGCCTGTGTATGCTAGTGGTGACGGAGTGGTTCGGAGAGCAGACAATGGAGCCTCAGGATACGGAAAACACATCCGAATTGACCATGGCTATGGGTACATCAGTTTGTATGCACATTTGAGCAAGTACAACGTGAAAAAAGGCCAAATGGTGAAACGAGGCGATTTAATCGGTTTCGTAGGAAGTACAGGGCGTTCGCAGGCACCACACTTGCATTATGAGGTCTTCAAAGACAGTGAGCGTATCAATCCCATTAACTTCTATTACGGTAGTTTAACTGCGGAAGAATTCAACGCCATGTTGCAGGTGGCTAATCAAGAAAATCAGTCGCTCGACTAATGCATATCGACCTTCCTGAAAAACGCTATTACGGAATTGGTGAAGTAGCCAAAGCCTTCGGCGTGAACACCTCACTCATCCGTTTTTGGGAAAAAGAGTTCAACGAAATTCAGCCCAAGAAGAACGCACGCGGCACCCGCAAATTTACCCAGGAAGACATCAAAAATCTGCAGCTCATCTACCATTTGGTCAAAGAGCGAGGCTTCACCCTTGAAGGTGCCAAAATTCATTTGAAAGAGCAAAAGAAAAAAACCCTCACCAACTACGAGATTATCCGTAAATTGGAAGTAGTAAAGGCAGAGCTGCTGAAAATCAAGGAACAACTCTAACACATTTTTCAATCATGAAAAAAGGACTCATCGCAATCATCGTGATTGCTATCATCGCCCTCGTTCTCTATTTTTCTGGGAAAGGGGCCTATAACACGGCTATCGGGCTTGAAGAGGATGTAAAAGCATCTTGGGCGAATGTAGAAAGTTCCTATCAACGAAGAGCTGATTTGATAGGAAATTTAGTAAAAACCGTACAAGGCGCCGCTGACTTTGAGCGCAATACGTTGAAAGAAGTGATTGACGCGCGAAGTCGTGCCACAGCGGTTCAAATTGACCCCACCAACATCACACCAGACCAATTACAGCAATTCCAGCAGGCACAGACTGGTTTGTCCTCTGCACTATCGCGCTTGTTGGTTACTGTAGAACGCTATCCCGAATTGAAGGCCAATCAAAATTTTGTGGAGCTTCAGTCACAATTGGAAGGTACCGAAAATCGTATCAACGTTGAGCGTAATCGCTTCAATAATTTAGCAGGAGATTATAATATTTATATAGAGAAGTTTCCCCAAAATACAGTCGCAGGAATGCAAAATTTTGATCCAATTGCACTATTCACTT
>CAWUKP010000223.1:0-4707 GCA_963922975.1 uncultured Spongiivirga sp.
GAGAAGATCTACAAACCATACACGAAGATGGGCAGTAGATTGATCGTGATGGACGAGAAGTCGGCTGAGCTTACCAAATATGCTTCTAATTCGTTTCTTGCAACCAAAATTACCTTTATGAATGAGGTGGCTAATTTTTGCGAGAAAGTAGGCGCAGATGTGGATAAAGTGCGAATTGGGATGGGGGCCGATTCCAGAATTGGCAGTCGATTCCTCTTTCCAGGCTTGGGCTATGGTGGATCTTGCTTCCCAAAGGATGTAAAAGCTTTACACAAATCAGGGAAGGGAGAGCATTTCGATTTTCAAGTCTTGAATGCCGTCATGGAAGTCAACCAAAAGCAAAAGGTAGCCTTGATGCCCAAACTAGAAGCCTATTTTGGTTCTTTAGAAGGCGTTAAATTAGCCCTCTGGGGATTGGCCTTTAAACCTGAAACAGACGACATTCGTGAAGCTTCTTCTATCGATATGATGAAGGCCTTGCTTGCTAAAGGAGCCGAAGTGGTGGCCTTTGACCCCGAAGCTATGCCCAATATTAAAGGAATTATGGGAGATACCATTTCCTATGCCAACAATATGTATGAAGCCCTAGAGGACGCCGATGCCCTTGTCATCGTGACAGAGTGGAATATCTTCAAAAATCCTGATTTTGAGGGCATTCGTAGTCGCTTGAAGAATCCTGTTATTTTTGATGGTAGAAATATGTATGAACTGGAAGATATGAAAACAGAAGGCTTTTATTATAATTCCATTGGCCGACCGGTGGTTGAGAACATCGATTGATTTGATACGTGCACAGGAGAGGTAGATATTCTTGGTTGATAAGACCTATCATGATCTTGCTAGATTTGCTAGCAGTGAATCTGTTGGTTTACTTCTTCATCACGCATACCTTTTCTTGGCCTGTTGATCACATTTTCTTATCGGTTTTATGGCTGGTAATGGCGTATTTCATCAAGTTTTATGAGGTATACCGTTTTACCAAAGTCACCGAAATTTTAAGTCTTTGGATTCGACAGCTTTTTTTCTTTACGATTTCTTTTTACGCGTTCATCGGACTTTTTAGCCTTAGTGTTGGCAAGAATGATCAAATCTACTTTTTAGGAATTTTAGCAATCGCTACCACTATTTTTAAGTTGTCAACCTACTTTTTGTTAAGACAATTTAGAGCGTATCTAGGCGGAAACCGTAGGAATGTTATTATCGTTGGAAGTACTAAAGCGGCCAATCAATTGGCCCATTTTTTCAATAGCAAAAATGAACTAGGCTATCATCTCAAGGGAATCTTTGCCAATAAGAATGGTCATTCCAACGGAACCGTAGAAGACAGCTTCGAGTTTTTGGAGAAGCACCCGATCGACGAGATTTATTGTTCCATCGAAGAACTCTCCGACAAAGAAGTAAATCGATTTGTAAGAGTGGCCGATGAGAAGTTCTATACACTTAAATTCATCCCGAATCAGTCAAAACTACTTACTCAAAAACTCGATACACAATACTACGGATACCTGCCGGTGCTCACTATAAAGCAAAGTGCACTTGACAAAGAATTGAATCTTTGGGTAAAGCGCATCTTTGATATTGGCTTTTCAATTTTAGTCATCCTCTTCGTACTCTCTTGGCTCATTCCTATTCTCTTTATTTTGGTGAAATTGGATTCGAAAGGACCTCTTTTTTACAAACACACTCGCTACGGCATCAACTATCAGCCATTTACCTGTTATAAGTTTCGATCAATGGTGAATAAGCAGCACGATTCTTCTCTTCAAGTGAAGCGAAATGACGCACGAGTCACAAAAATGGGTCGGATCATGCGCCGAACCAGCATTGATGAATTGCCACAGTTTTTCAATGTGCTCCTTGGTGATATGTCTGTGGTTGGCCCGAGGCCACACATGGTTTCGTTCACGGAAGAATATGCCAAGCTAACTGATAAATACAATTTTCTATTGCGACATACTGTGAAGCCTGGAGTCACTGGATTGGCGCAAACAAGAGGTTTTCGTGGTGAAGTTTCCTCCAAAGAGGATATTGTAAACCGTGTGAAATTCGATAATTTCTACATCGAAAACTGGTCTTTGATCTTGGATGTTAAGATCATCTTGCAAACCATGATCAATTTATTAAAAGGACAAGAAAAAGCTTACTGAAGATGCGCCCTTTGGTTTCCGTCATCACTCCCACATTCAACTCTGAAGACTTCATTCTAGAAACAGTGCGATCTGTGCAAAACCAGACTTTTCAGAATTGGGAACTGATCGTTATAGATGACGCCTCTTCAGATCGAACAGTTGAGTTGGTCCAAACGATTCAAGACGACAGAATACAGCTCATACAACTTGATGTGAATAGTGGTGCTGCGGTAGCCCGTAACCGAGGTATCGACCTAGCCAAAGGCAGATATATTGCTTTTTTGGATGCAGACGATCTGTGGCTGCCTTCTAAACTAGGGAAGCAATTACAATTTATGACTGAAAAGGATGCTTCGGTAAGCTATGGCAGCTATGATCTTATGGATGAAACAGGAGCCGCCATTGGAAGGCGTATTCTAGCGCTTCCCAGATTGAGTTATCAAAAACTACTGCGGAGTAATTATATTGGGAATCTTACGGGCATGTACGACACTCAGAAGCTTGGGAAAGTCTATGCCCCTCCGCTTCGCAAAAGACAAGATTGGGGTTTGTGGTTATCATGCCTTGAGAATAGTGATGATGCCTACGGGATCAAAGAATCGTTGGCTAAATATCGCGTACGAAAGGGATCAATCTCATCGAATAAATTGGAAATGATTAAGCACAACTTCGCAATGTATCGAAAGGCACGTAATTTCAGTTGGGCAAAATCACTTTGGTATTTAGTTGGCTTCCTACTTGAGCATTTTTTCGTTAAGTCTAGGCAAATCGTTCCCATTTCGTCCACCAAAGACCTAGCCTAGGCATAGCGTTGAATCAAAACCTCTACAATTCTTTCCGCTGCTTTCCCATCCCATAATTCAGGAATACGGCCCTTATTCCAATCTCCTGCAAACAATCGATCAAAAGCAGTCTTAATCTTTTCTTCATCTTTCCCCACTAACACATTCGTACCCATAAGGCAGGTCTCTGGACGTTCCGTGGAATCGCGCAGCGTCATACATGGAACCCCCATAACGGTCGTTTCCTCTGTGATACCCCCAGAATCCGTGAGTACTGCGTAGGCATTTTTCACCAAATAATTGAAGTGGAGGTAGCCCAAAGGCTCCACACAATGCAAATTGGCAAAATTGAGATTCATTTCATTTAACAGCTTCCTAGTTCTAGGATGGACTGGAAAAACAATGGGAAAGTCTTTTGCCAAACTACACAAAAGTGTCAATAATCCTTTGAATTGCGACTCTTCATCCACATTACTAGGGCGGTGCAGGGTCATGACGAAATACCGACCTTCGGTAAGCGCTAAATCTTTCATTGCAGGGGGCGGTTGTAATCGTGGAAGATTCGCGAGCAAGGTATCGATCATCACATTTCCTACGAAAAAGATCTTTGATTCTGGGACACCTATATGCGCTAAATTTTCATTAGCGTGCGTTGAAGTCGTAAAAAAGAGGTCAGAAAGACTATCCGTCACGATCCGATTGATCTCCTCTGGCATAGACATATCACCAGAACGTATGCCAGCTTCCACATGAGCCACATCGATGCCAGCTTTCTTAGCAACAATAGTGCAAGCCAGTGTAGAGGTAACATCACCCACCACCAAAACAAGATCACAAGGAAAGGCGTTGAGTTCTTCTTCAAATCGTATCATAATAGCACCAGTCTGCTCGGCTTGAGAACCACTACCTACATCCAAGTTTGTGTCGGGTTTTGGGATACCCAGTTCTTCAAAGAATGTCTGGCTCATATTCTGGTCGTAATGTTGACCGGTGTGCACCAAACGATACGAAAGCTCTACGCCGCAGGCTTTTTGAGCGTCCATAGCCTTGAGAATAGGTGCAATCTTCATAAAATTGGGCCGAGCACCGGCAACAAGCGTTACCTTCATCTTGTAGATTTTATACAGACGTTATACGTCTTCAATGAGAAAAACAGAAGTTTCGAAAGCATCTTTTTTTACCCTTTTATGTTGGTACTTTCAAGGAGGTATTCATTACAGAATGGCTATGACTATCTTCGAAAAAGAAACGATGTAAGGACACCAGATGTTTTTCCAAAATAATTGTTTTTTAGTGGCAAAAGCAACTATTTTTACCCAAACTATTGAAATGAATATACTTGTCTTAGGCTCTGGTGGAAGAGAGCATACCTTTGCTTGGAAGTTGGCGCAGAGCCCAGAGGTGGATCAACTTTTTGTAGCCCCAGGGAACGCAGGAACTGCCAGCATTGCAGAAAATATACCTATCAAGGTCACAGATTTCGAAGCCATCAAAGAATTCGTATTGGCCAAAGCCATTTCCATGGTGGTGGTAGGTCCTGAAGATCCGCTGGTTCAAGGCATACACGATTTTTTTGCGGAAGATGAGCGACTTCAACATGTCACGGTAATTGGCCCAAAGCAGCAAGCAGCGCAGTTAGAAGGGAGCAAGGAATTTGCAAAGCAGTTCATGGCACGTCATGAGATTCCCACGGCCGCGTATCAAAGCTTTACCGTAAACACACTGGAAGCAGGAAAGGCTTTTCTAGAAACCTTAACCGCTCCCTATGTTCTAAAGGCAGATGGATTAGCGGCAGG
>CAWUKP010000224.1:0-4692 GCA_963922975.1 uncultured Spongiivirga sp.
GTTTGCGCAACGAGACCGAGGATGTTTATCGAAACGCTGCTACCTACGCTATTCAGTGGCAGATTGACTCTACCCAAACAACCACCCTAGATTTTAAGGGATATGAAGGCGAAATGAAACAAAGCGAAGTCACAGGACAGCCTCAACTTACCTACAACCGTAACAAACCATTTGAAAAAGAAGTACCTTATTATAACTATTTCAAACCCACCAAAAAAGTGAGCATCCCGAAAGCCTATCTCATTCCAAAAACTTGGAAGCGAGTGATTGATCGGCTTGACATCAACGAGATTGAAATAGATGAACTGAAAAGCTCAGACTCTATGGAAATAGAGGTGTATCATATTCAAAACTACCAAACCTACAACAGACCTTACGAAGGGCACTACCCACATTACAACACACAGGTTTCCGCTTCCAAAGAAACTGTATACATCGACGAGCAGGCGTATTACCGTGTGGAAACGGATCAGGAAGGGATTCGATATTTGCTTGAAACCTTGGAGCCAGAAGCAGTAGACTCTTTTTTCAATTGGAATTTTTTCGATACCATTTTGCAACAAAAAGAAGGCTTCTCTCCCTATGTTTGGGAAGCAGAAGCACAACAATTTCTGGAAGAAAATCCTACTATTAAAGCTGAATTTAACAAAAAAAAGGCTGCCGATTCAGCCTTCGCAGAAAACTGGTTTGCACAGTTAGATTGGCTACATAAACAGTCTGATCACTACGAAAAAGCGCATTTGCGATATCCTATTTATCGGGTGTTAAAATAATTCCTCATCCCGAAAGATTTCTTCGATATTGGCATAAGTATTTTTCAGCGCTTCCTTAGTTTCGAAGGCATCTTTCCAGGCTACCTCATAAATATCTTCTTCGAGTTGAGGGGTTAGAGGTCCGTCGTATTTCGTAGACATCAAATACCAGTGGGTCAATTTGAGTCGCAGTTGATCATTGCGTTTAAAAATATGATAGGTGTCTTTTAAGTGCTTTTTGACCTTTAGACCTTTCACCCCTGTTTCCTCTTCTACCTCACGGATGGCACCTTCCTCAATAGCTTCTTTTTTGTTGATCTTTCCTTTGGGAAGATCCCATTTACCATTTCTGAAAATAAAGAGTACTTCACCCTTTTTATTGCGCACCAATCCGCCGCCAGCCACCACTACTGGCAGTTTTTTCATGAATTTTTTTAATAGTTTATCTTCATTCTCATCGTACAAACACACCGCCTTGACCTCTTTATTTTTAAACTCTTTGGCCAGATCGGCAATAGTGACCGTATCCAACAAAAAGTACTTAAACCCTTCTTCCTTCGTGAGTACACTGGTTAAGATGATAGGATTTTGATTCATAAAAACTTTATACATTTGTGCGATGGTTTTAGACAAAGAAATTGCCAAGAAAACGGCTGAACTTTTGTTGCAAATTAATGCAATAAAGTTGAGTCCAGAAAGTCCTTTTACCTGGGCTTCAGGATGGAAATCTCCTATTTATTGCGACAATAGAATTATTCTTTCTTTTCCACCGATTCGAAATTTTGTGAGAGAACAGATGGCCAAGCAATTGGAGGAAGAATTTGGCAAACCAGATGTGATTGCGGGCGTAGCTACTGGTGCTATTGGCATTGGCATGCTTGTTGCTGAATATATGGGGCTGCCCTTTATCTACGTCAGACCTGAGGCGAAAAAACACGGACGTCAAAATCAAGTAGAAGGATTCTTAGCCTCTGGGCAGAATGTGGTAGTGGTTGAAGACTTAATCAGTACGGGAAAAAGCAGTTTGAATGCAGTGGATGCTTTACAAGAAGCTGGTGCAAACATCAAAGGCATGATGGCCATTTTCACTTACGGTTTTGACACGGCCACCAAGAATTTTGAAAAAGCCAATGTGAGGCTACACACTTTGAGCGATTATCCGTCACTACTAGAACAGGCGGTAGAAACCAATTATGTGGCCGACAAAGAATTGCAAGCCTTGGCCATGTGGCAGGAGAATCCTGCCGAATGGAAGGTCTAAAGTTAAACCCAATCTATGACGCTAGAAAGCCCAAAAACTACTGTAAATAAATCGCAACAAGAAGTCTACGATTTCTTAATGGATGTGGAAAACTTCGAAAAGATCATGCCTGAAAACAAGAGCAAATTCGAAGTACTGGAGAAAGATAAGTTTGTATTTGCGTTGGCTGGGATGCCAGAAATCGTGCTGAAGTTGAAAGAATCCGAAGCGCCTTCCAAAGTAGTGCTGGGTGCTGCCAGCGATAAGCTTCCTTTTACACTTACAGGGCATATTGAAGCGCTTGAATCCAACCAAAGTGAAGTTCAGCTTACCTTTGAAGGCGATTTTAACCCGATGATGGCTATGATGATCAAAGGACCCATCACCAAATTCATCGGTTCACTTGCTGAAAACCTGGGTTCGCTGTAGTGCGTTCAATACAACAACTTTACCTCTTTCAAATCGTATTCTTGTTGCACTTCGTCTTCAAGTAACAACTGCAGTTTTCCTTGCGGACTTACCCCTTGAATAAATCCCATAAACAATCGGCCCTGCGGATCTTCGAAGGTAGAAGGTTTATCCTTGCGGAACAAAAGACCTTCATAGGTCGTTTTCAACAACCTGTACTGGCCTTTCTCTATTAACGATGCATAGATTCTCAGTTCGGCAATAATGGCCTGCAGTACTTCTTCCAGAGGATAGGTAATACCGTTGATGTTTTTCATGCTCGTAGCACTGGGTAGGCCTTCAAACTGCGTTTGGTTTACGTTCAACCCGATTCCTATGATAGACGCCTGCACTTTGTCTTTGACCACAATGTTTTCGATCAAAATTCCGCAAATCTTCTGATTAGCTGACAAAATGTCGTTAGGCCATTTGATGTGTAATTGCTGTATTTGAAAGCGTGATAAGGCTTTTAAAATGGCCAGTGAAACCGCCATACTCACATAGAATTGTTCATGAAGTGCCACACATTCAACACGCTTGAAGACGCTCACCGTAAGGTTTTTGCCCTTTTCCGATTGCCAAACACTTCCCATCTGTCCCTTTCCCGCTAATTGATGGTTGGCCATCACCACGGTAAAATCATCGAGATGTTCACGAACTGACAACTGACGTAAAAAAGTGTTGGTAGACTCGGTGGCATCAAGTTTGATTAACTTCATGTATGGAATCGCAATGTTATGTTAAATAAAGCGTTAACGGTACCAAAAAAGTAATAACTTTGTGTAAAATAACGATAATTTTTAATGGCAATAACTAAAAGTAGTGCAGACCAACTAATAGCTGTTATTATTGAAGGAATTGAGGAAGTTAAAGGACAAGACATTAACATCTTAGACCTGAGGGAGATTGAGAATACGGTTTGCGACTATTTTGTGATTTGCAACGGTACTTCCAACACGCAAGTAAACGCAATCGTTAATTCCATCCAAAAAACTGTTAGCAAACAACTTAAAGACAAGCCCTGGCACATTGAAGGAGAGAATAATGGCGAATGGGTATTGATGGATTATGTGAATGTGGTCGTACACGTTTTTCAAAAGCATATCAGAGAATATTACGATATAGAAGGTTTGTGGGGAGACGCTAAAATGACGATGGTCTCTTCAAGTTACTAAACAAGAATACATGGCAAACGAAAACACCCCGAATAAAAAACCAAAATTCAGTGCGTATTGGATCTATGCTGTTTTGATTGTGGCCCTGCTGGGAATGACCATCTTTAATGGTGATAATTCCTGGAATGAGGTCAAAAAGATCAAACTAGACGATTTTGAGAGCTATCTGAACAATGGTGAAGTCAAGGAATTGCTCATTGTAGGCCGCAAGGCACGTGTAACCCTTACGGATGAAGCGCTGGCAAGTGATAAGCATTCCAAAATTCCAAAGAAAACCATTTTCGGTCAGAAGAATTTAGGTCCGCATTACGAATTCGAATACGGAAATCAAGAACTTTTCCAAAAGAAACTAGAAGCCGCCAAAGATTCAGGCATCAATTTTACGTACGACTTCCGTACGCCAGATAATAAGTGGGGAGAGTATATTTTCACCTTCCTCCCAATTTTGATATTTATTGCCATCTGGATTTTCATCATGCGTCGTATGTCAAGCGGAGGTGCCGGCGGTGCTGGAGGTCAGATTTTCAACATTGGAAAATCAAAGGCGAAACTCTTCGACGAAAAGGTCAATACCAAAGTATCTTTCAAAGATGTGGCAGGTTTGGAAGGTGCCAAAGAAGAAGTACAAGAGATTGTAGATTTCCTTAAGAATCCCGATAAATACACCGCCCTCGGTGGAAAAATTCCTAAAGGTGCCTTGCTTGTAGGCCCTCCCGGAACAGGTAAAACCTTACTAGCGAAAGCGGTTGCCGGCGAAGCCAAAGTACCGTTTTTCTCACTTTCAGGTTCTGATTTTGTAGAAATGTTTGTAGGTGTTGGTGCTTCCAGAGTTCGAGATCTATTCAAGCAAGCTAAAGATAAATCGCCTTCCATCATTTTTATCGACGAGATTGATGCGATTGGTCGTGCCCGAGGAAAAAATAACTTCACTGGATCTAACGACGAACGTGAAAACACCTTGAACCAACTGTTGACGGAAATGGACGGTTTTGGGTCTAAACACAATGTAATCGTGCTTGCGGCGACCAACCGTGCCGATATTTTGGATAAAGCACTGATGCGCGCCGGTCGATTCGAT
>CAWUKP010000225.1:0-4661 GCA_963922975.1 uncultured Spongiivirga sp.
CGACCGACATCGACGCTTCGCAGCCAACGCAATGGTTTGGTTATGATATCGATATCAGTAGTTCTGGTGAAGTATTGGCCGTAGGTGCACCTTCCACTGATGATGGTGGCTCAAACAATCTGGGGATGGCCGTAGTATACACAAATACCAACCTTCTCAGTGCTGAGCATGTTGATTTGCTCCGCGAAATCGAAGTCTTTCCAAATCCTGCCATTGACCAGCTTGTCGTACGCTTCAACATTCCTCGAGAAGATATTCGAGTTACGCTCTACGATGTACTCGGCAAAGTTCGCTTCCAAAGAACCTATGGAAACACCGAAGAAGTAACCATTCCCCTTCACGACCTTCCAGCTGGCTTTTACAACCTGAGCTTAACTCTTAATGAAGGACGAAGACAATTTAAAATCATAAAACAAACACATTAAAACGAACATCATGAAAAAATTAAATTCAATGTTAACGATCATCGTTATCGCCTTGCTCATAGGATGCGGTAGCGACGATAGTCCTGATCCTGTTCCCACGCCTATTGACTTTGAGGCAAACTTTATCGGTCTTTGGGAATTTGACACCCCCAGTAGTTTTGGTGATGCTATCTATTTTGGTGAAAATGGAGAAGCCTTCCCAGTTTCGTACGGCGATCTCGGTACAAACCAATTCCGTTTGGCTGATTTCAATTCGTATACCTATTCAGACAATCAAGTCAGCTATTTTTGGTTTGGCGATGAGCCGGTGCCTTTCGACGGCAGCAACACCCTAGCTTACCCCGGCGGTAGCCTGACCAAAGTAGCTGGCATAAATGCATTAACTGATTTTGTAGATGTTTTAGACTTTAACGATGGCTTTGACGTTGATGTGAGTGCCTTTCTTGGGAATGATTCGGAGAACAATTTGGATGGTTTTGGCAACGAGCTACTCATACCAAATCCAAGTAACGCCGAAGGCCGCTACTTACGTTTTTTAAAGGGCAATTTATCCTTCTTAGAAGAAGTACCCGGCATCGATGACAATGCTTCTTCCATTGGTGTCTACGATACCAATCCATTTGAATTGTTGTCGGTCTTGGAATTAGGTCAATTTAAAATTTACCAACCTGGGAATCCAGCCAATCCACCTGCAATCGAGGACATTTCCTTCTTGCCGATAAATCGCTACCGCTGTCATGCCGTAACCAATGCGGACGACTATGATTTCATCAGCTACAACCGAGAAACGGAAGCCTTTACGTATCACGATGTGGACGAAACCCACCAGCAGAATGGGGTGGAAGCCTTCGCTTTCTTAAGCCTTCCTGTAAATCTTCGCATTACCGGGATGGATTATATCGAAGGACAGAACAAACTTTTGGTGACGGATAGCTTCAACCTGTACATTTTCAACATTGGCTTTAATAGCGATGGTGATGGAGTAAGCATTTTCGAGCTCGATCGCAATGTGACCACCGTGACATCTCGCCTGGGTGAAACCTATGGCCGCATACAAGGGGTACACTACGACGCTAGTGAAGACTGGCTTTTTGTAGTGATCAACGATGGCAGCACCAAAAAGCTGGTCCGGATGGACTTTCAACTATAAACTTAAAAGAAACATCATGAAAAATACACTCAAAATACTAAGTACCATCGCGCTGATTACCTTAATGTCCTGTGATACAGGCGAGGTCGATGATTTTGGAATTGAACCTAATTATCCTACCGACGGATTGGTGGCCTATTTTCCCTTTAACCGAAGTTGGGAAGATGTTATTAATGCGGAAACCGTAGTCATTCCCTCTGTCAATCAACCTTCCTTTGGAGAGGATCAAGATGGGAACTCTGGCGCTAGCATTTATTTCGATGGAAACGATCAATACCTGGTGATTGAATTAGTGTCAGAAATAGTTTCATCACCAGCGCATCAAGCTACGATCGCCATGTGGATACGCAACGATATCACCGCAGACCTAAGACGAACGCTCTTGGCCGAAAGAACACTTTCTACCATGGCATTTACCACAGATAGTGAACAGCCATCGAATGTAAGTTCCAACTACAACTACTTAGTTGAGGATAATCCAGATGGGGTGTCTGCCATTGGAAATTCAATCGTAGCGGGAAATGAAGTGGGCGTATGGACGCATGTAGCCATTACCGTAGATGATGAATTTTACCGATTCTATGTAAATGGCAACTTGATCGACGAGAATATTTTAGGTCAATTGGGAGATGAACAATACATACCTATTTTCCAGGCATATACGGACTTTGTGCTTGGGGCTAACTATCAAGAAGACGAGTTTTGGCGTGGCAATGTGGACGAACTCTTTTTCTACGACCGTAGCCTAGATGAGGGGGAGATCGAGAAACTTTATCTCCGCTAACAAAAAACAGAGCAACCATGAAACGGACTTATTTTCTGGTACTGTTATTCTTGTGTTTGCTAGGATGCAGTTCCGACGACAACGAAGGACCAAAAGCGTATTTTCCAGTAGAGATGGTAGTAGGCAATACAGATGGCTCAGATGTCACCTCTACTTATTCGCTCACCTACAATGCAAAGAATCTAATTACTGCGATCAATATTGAACGCAGCTCTGGAATGAGCACCTCTGATTTTCGCTTGGAAATAGCGTATAATTCCTCAGATGTTTTGGAAGAAATACGGACTATCGGAGAGGATTCTGAGAGCGTAGTTCGTTTTACGCGAGACCTTCTCGGATTTTTGACTGAGATTGAAATTACGGATGTGGAGGAAACTACTTTTTTGGAGGTGAATATCGACCCTTTCAATAATGAGTACACCATTGATGGTCTGTATGCCATCCTTCCTATTACATTGGGCTTCGACGATGCCAACGTGCTAGAGTACGTGGTAGGTCCGAACGTGAATGAACGAATCATTGAGTATGATCCTAGTCAGGAGGGATCGTTTGCCAATGTAAGACCGCAGCCATTATTGCTGATCTTTTTTGAGATTTTCACTTTTGGTATTGATTCCGAAGCCCTTTCCTATATGTCGCCAATACTAACAACTTTTGTGAACTACGATGATGGAGAAGATATTGAGTATCAAAATTTTGAACGCGACGAGGCAGGAAATCTTATTTCTTTTGAACACCCTATTGGTGCAGTCTCAAGAAGATACTCAGTCAGCTACCAATTTAGAAATCTTTAGGGGAATAGAAAAGACACCACTAACCGAGGAAGATAGGTTGAAAGTTACTTGTCTTCCGCGGCTGGTTCTTCCATTTTGATCCCTAATTTGTCCATCACCAATTGAGTGATGTCATAATTTGGATCTACATACGCAAAGGTATTGCCGTCAAGGGTAAGAATTTGAGTGTAGCCGTGTTCTTTGACCACGTCCTTAATGGCGTCTCCTAATTTTAGATACAACGGACGCATCAATTCTTCGTTCTTAATCTGAATCATTTTGGCGCCGTTCTGTTGAATGCGCTTCAAGTTCGCTTCACTTTTCAAAATTGAATCTTGCATCCGCTTTCGAACTACTTCAGAATATCCTTGCTGATTGTCTTGGTATTCCTTCAATAAAGTCTGATAGGCAGTAACCGTTGGTTGTACCTGTGTTTCGAGGCTGGTATTGTATTGCTGCAATCCTTCTTGCACATTTTTCAGCTCTGGCATTTTGGATAAAATCAATTGAGAATCAATGGTTCCTACCTTCTGCGCAAAGCCTGTAAACGCTAGTAAAAGAACAAATACTATGGTGATATTGGTTTTCATGGTTGTGAAATTTCCACAAATCTAATCAAAACAATAAGTTGAGAAATCATTTAACGAAAAATTGACATTATTTCTCGGTGAAGCGCTGACCTCGATGTGGATTCAAATCCTGACGCATTTTCGACATATGACGTTCTTCAACTACTACAAAAGCAGTATGTCGAAACGAATCTATGTGTTCGCAACCGCTCAATTCCAGAGAAATATCATGCTGCGCAGCATATTCCTTGAGATGCACCAGATGATGCTCGGCTGTTGGTTGTGCATTAGGACCTCGAAAATCCCAAAGCATTTTAACTTTGGCCATCGACTAGAGAAGTTCCATTTTCTGCGAAATCCTTAAAGGCCTTCAGATAACTCATACTTTGCTTCTTAAAAACACCAGGCATTAAAAAGCCAAATACTTTCATACCGAAGCTACTGAATTGGAATTCATTCTTCGAAATCCATTTCGTTTTTGACGGACTTACTGCTTCAAAGACATTCTCTTGAATGTTCAACACTCCGTTGGCTTCATAATTGGCGTGAAACGCTTTTGGGAAGTCATTTTTAAGAATGGTCTCCGTCATGGTCATTTCACGCTTCCCAGTTTTAAAGTGCAAGTGCATTTTAGCGCCTACGTCTCCTGGTGTACCTTCAAGTTGTTTGTGATCGAGCAGGCCCTTCATCCAGTGTTTCATATTGTCTGGGTTATTCAATTTTTCAACAAATTGGTCACGAGGAAGGTCTACAATAATTTCGTTTTGATATTTCATCGGTTAGGCGGTTTTGGTTGTCGCATGAAAATAAAAAAAGTGGGCCTGAAAACCCACTTTTTGATCTTTTTTTAACCCTATGGAAGTTAGCGCGTCACAATTTTAAACGATTTTCTGCGGCCTTCCACTTCCAAACGAACGATGTAAAGGTTATTGTTGGGAAGGTTCACAGGGATGATATCAC
>CAWUKP010000226.1:0-4641 GCA_963922975.1 uncultured Spongiivirga sp.
AAAACCCATAAGAAACCAAAAATCCAGAGAAGGTTAGTGCATCTGAAAGGATGAAAAACCACATCATCAGCTTACCGTAGCTGGCGTTCAGCGGTTGATTTCCGCCTCCCCATACTTTTCCCTCTGTTCCTGTTTTAGCTGTAGCGTCCATATAGTGAGTCAATCAGTTTAAAAATCGGTCAAATTTAAGCTTTTTTATCATCTTAAGAAATAGAAAAAAGCGAATAGATACAGCCACATAAAATCAAGGAAATGCCAGAACTGCAGCCCGAGTTCCAAACCTAACATTTCTGTTGCTGTGTACTTAGCACGAAGATGGTTTGCAAACACCACCAAGAGTACCAAAATTCCTGCTGCCATGTGCAAAACATGCGCAAACGAGATAATGTAGATAAACGACATCGCAATGTTGCTTGTCGGTCCAGTAAAATTGTATCCTGCCTCAATAATTTGCTGATATCCCAAGAACTGAAGACCCACAAATCCGAGTCCTAATACGAGCGTGACTACCAAAAGCATGGTAGCATTAGAGCGTCTGTCTTTCTGCAAAGCAATCTTGGCCAGATGAAAAGTAATACTGCTGAGCAAAATGGCAATGGTGCTGTAGATAAATGCCGAGGGCATTTCGAGGTCTTCAATCCAGTCGGGTCGCGACTTACTTACCACATAAGCACTTGTTAATCCAGCAAAAGTCATTGCAATACTGATCATCCCGAACCAAAGCATCATTTTCTTGGCTCGTCGCTGCTTCATTTGCTCACTTCCTTGGGTCAAATCCATCAATGCAAAAATTTATCAATAACGTAAACGATCTGTAATAAGGTAATATAGCTTACACTGGCAAGCATCAAAGCTCTGGCCGCTTTGTTGGTCATCTTTTGATACAATCGTATCGCGAAGAACAACATCCCTAATCCTAGCAAACCAACTACAACGGCGGTTCCAGGTAGAATGTAAAGGCTGCCCGTCATCTTAAATACTGGAAAAATAGAAACAATGATAAGCCATACTGTGTAAATGATACACTGCATTGCGGTGGTTTTGTCTTTCTTCCCAGTAGGCAACATATTGAAGCCTGCCTTTTTATAGTCGTCGTCCAACATCCAACCAATTGCCCAAAAATGTGGGAATTGCCAAAAGAATTGTATCATGAACAAAGTACCTGGCTCAATCCCAAATTCGCCAGTGGCTGCTACCCAACCCAACATAAAAGGGATGGCTCCCGGAAAGGCCCCCACAAACACAGAAAGTGGTGTGATGGTCTTTAACGGAGTGTAGGCACATGTATAGAGAAAGATGGAGATGGCCCCGAACATAGCGGTAATGGGGTTGATCAGATACAATACACCAATTCCAGCGGCGGTCATTAACGTGGCCAACCAAAAGGCTGATTTTGGCGAAAAACGTCCTGCAGGAATCGGACGATTCTGCGTGCGCTTCATCAACGCATCGAGGTCCTTTTCAATGATTTGGTTGTACGCATTAGAGGCACCAACCATGAAAAAACCTCCTAGACCTAGCAGAATGAGCGTACTAAAGCTAATAGTATCTGCCCCTAAAAGATATCCAGCAATGGAAGAGAAGACCACACTAACGGAAAGTCTCACTTTGGTCAATTGCTTCAAATCGTCTATCCAAAGAGACCAAACGCGTGTGGTGGATGCTGTTTCTGACAAGCTATTCATCTAAGTTTTCAAAATGGCTGCAAAGATACGGTACAAGCGATTGTTTTCCAATCTTTCAGCGAATTTGAAAAAGTAGTAGAAAGATGAAGTGTTCGCTGCTAATTCTGCGCTTCAAAAACTTCTTAGAAAAGGTAGGTATCAAAAGTCAAAGTACCAGTTAAACAGGTCGGTACGAATCCCGAAATTGATCCATGTAGTCGTTTCTTGGAAATCGGCCATGGTGTCGGCTACCGGATTGAAGCTGCGGTAGGTGACATTGGCGAATAATTTCAAATTGGTGGATGGATTCACGATATATCCTGCTTGCAAATCTCCGATAAAGACGGTCGTCTCATTGCCTTGTAAAAAGGCGTTGCCATTATCGCCTGGGCGGTTGTCTTCACTAGTAAAAACATCCCCTCCATAAGCAAATGTATCGCCTCCTTCGTTGAAGTCAAGACCTCTTCGGCCATAAATCAGCTTCGCATTCCCAAACCAGCGCCCTTTTTGATAACGGGCAATTCCGATCAATTCCTCAAAATTAGCACCCCACAAATGCGCCATAGGTTGATTGTTATGACCATAGTTTAACACAATGGTATTATGCGAATAGGTATAGGGGCGCACATGATTATATTCCGCCTGTAATAATAAATTTTCAACGCCAAAGGCATTGTAGTACTTGGCTCCTATTTGGTAGCCAAACTTGTTTTTGAAACTTTGATTTCCGGCTCTGATATCTTCTAGTGAAAATTCATCAAGAATAAACTGACCATACATATTGAAACGATCGTTGAACTTGTATTTGGCACTTGCTCCTAGTATGGCATTTCCCGCCCTTGATCCTGTGGAAAACTCAATGGCTCGGTAAAAAATGACAGGATTGAGATAATTCACATCGAAACCTCTTCCGTTATCGTCCAACCACATCACGGACTCAAAGAGACCAATGTTCAAACGCTTACTCACATTCCAACTCAGATAATGGTTAGCCATGAATTTGGTAAGAAAGGCACCACTTCCGTCGAGGGCCTCCGCGCGTACATCACGCAACCACATCCACGTATTGGTGTACTTGATCTTCCAAAACTCAGTGTTGATTTTAAGGAAAGGATGCGGACTCGCCACATCACTCAGTAACAAGGATCGATAGCCATCACCTATAAAATTATTGCCGTGCCCAAATTGAAAATTGAAAGTTTTGGATGGGGAGTATGACAGATAAGCCTCCGCTACGGGATAATCAAAAGCATCGTCCTTAAATCGTTTGGCAATGCCACGGCCAGGAACGATGCCAGGATTTCCGCCAGCTGGGCGAATGCGTTCTGTATAGCGATTTACATATTCCGCGAAACGACCCTGACTTTCAAAAACAGTGGTAAAGAAATTCAGATGCTTCCCGATTCCTCCTTGTATTTGAATGCCGCGGGTATTGTTGTAGGTATAGTCGACCAACTCACTTTTGGTATCTACACCTAATTGGAGATCTAAGACCGGATCAATGGTGAACCAATAGTCTTTTTTGTTTACCGTCACAAAATGTTCGTTCCAAAGCTTTCTCCCCCCATAGGATGTCTTTGCCTTCAGCATTTCGTCTCGCTGTCCTTCCAAATCAAAATATCTGCTTACTTCTGCAAAACGAAACGGCTTGGAAGCTGTGTGGTTGTTGACACCCACCAAATTCATGGAGCGATCAAACTGGGCGTACCGATCATGCGAAAAAGGAACATTCAACTGACTTTCAAATTCTAAGGATTCGTATCCTTCTCCTTCTTGACTAACTGCATCAAACTCCTTTTTCAACTCGGCCTCGTCAATCTTCGAACCAGTGACCTCAGAACGACTCCCGATGTTGGTGACTACCATTTCTTCATTCAAGGGAACTGGAATCGGCAAGGTAAATTGCATCACAGTGGGGCGACCATTATAGGTTGGCGCTTGTATTTGCGGCAAGGTGGTAAATACTCTTTGGACCTCCACTTTTAGTTCATCATAAATCGCATCAACATATAAAAGCTTAAACTGACCTTCTTCGGTTACTTCAAAAAGGGCCACCATTTTACCTTGATAATTTTCTTCGGTGACTACTTCTGGCAACTGAAAGTTTTCGAAAATGAAGGTATTAAGCGCTTGCTGAAAACAAGTGGGTAGCTGCTCCAAGTCAACTGCATCACATGCTGGAAACACAGGGTATTTGTAATATTCGTTGGCGCTTCCTTGCGCTAACAGCAGAGTAGAAAAAGAAGACAGGAGCAGTGCAAGCAGTAATCGCTTCATAAATGATAAGATGTGAGATTGGATATCATTTAGGCCGAAAGATAGCGAATTTAGGATAAAGGAAAGCGCAGAATGAAAACATGCCTAAGAATGATCTTAGGCATGTGAAGTCTATTGGCTTACAGACAATTACTGCACTAAGAAAATAATGGGCACATTGTACCGAACTTTTACCGTCTTATGCTGTTGTTTGGCCGGTAGCATTTCTGGCAATAGATTGATAACACGCAGTGCTTCTTTCTTTAAACCTAGATGGGGTGCGCGAACTTTGATTTCGTTTACCTTTCCATATTCGTCAATTACAAATTGGGTATCGATCTTTAGTTTTCCTGTCAGCCCCAAAGTGGAAGCTAATTGGGTTCTGAATTTTTTACGAATGAAGTTGGACACCTTATCGGAAAAGCAGCTGCGAAGAAAATCATTATCAGCTTCTTCATCACAACCTGGAAAAACAGGTACGCGCTGTACAAAATCGACCGCAATGGTGGGAATTTCCTCCGTTGGCTCTTCCACAACCACTGAATTCGGATCAAAGGACTCGGCGGTCGAGCTAGGCTCAGTGATCACCTCTTCTTTGATGTCCTTTTCTGATGGAAGCTCTTTGTCGGATTCAATAAAGATATCCTTCAATACCTTCGCCTCCTTTTTCTGCGGCATCACCTTTAGTTCATAGACTTTAAATTCAGGAATCATTACGATG
>CAWUKP010000227.1:0-4630 GCA_963922975.1 uncultured Spongiivirga sp.
CATTGGAGATATCGCGGTTTCGATTCCAACAGAACGTGTCACCCACGAAAAAAAGTCTGGTATTTGGTACTACGATGAAGGCACACGTCCAACCTATTCTGTAGACGAAGTAGTCCAAGGTTTTGCTGCCAGTCCAAACGTACTGGTTAGAGTGGAAGATATTAATGAAGAGGGTGAGAAAATTGTGCTTGACAGAGCAGCCTCTACTGCAGCTTTAAAAAATGCTGTCGACGTAGTAGAAGGAGCAAATTTGATTCACAATGAATATGGAAATCGACTTTTTGCAGATTTCTTTTTCTTCATCACAGGATTTCACGGATTTCACGTATTCTCTGGGGTGGTGATCAACGTGATTATCTTCTTCAATATTTTACTTGGCACCTACGATCGACGTGGACACTACGAGATGGTAGAAAAAGTAGGATTGTATTGGCACTTTGTAGACTTGGTGTGGGTCTTTGTATTCACCTTCTTCTACCTAGTATAAATTTGAGCAAGAACACGATTTCGATAGCATAAAGAAGTACACATGGCACACGAACACAAATTAGAAATTTTCAGAGGGCTGGTTAAGTTCAAGAACAACATTCAAAAAATCTGGGGTGTCCTGGTTTTCCTCTCGATTGTGACCGCCGTTGAAGTTGCGCTGGGGATTATCAAGCCAGAAATATTCACCAAAAACATGTTTTTGGGGATGAAACTCCTTAACTGGATTTTTATCATCCTAACCTTAGTAAAGGCGTACTACATTGCTTGGGATTTTATGCACTTGAGAGATGAAAAAGCTTCCTTGAGAAGAGCCGTGGTCTGGACAGGCGTATTCTTGATCATTTACCTAGCCTTTATTCTTTTGGTGGAAGGAAATTACATTTACGATGTGATGCACAATACCTTTATCACTTGGGATTTCTAGCGATACAAGCTGTTAAATTATAGTGAAAGGCTTCCTCTATGGAAGCCTTTTTTTTGTGCGTACTTCTGCTGTGCAGTATCTTTGTAGCTAGTTGAAAAAAGCCATGTCCAAGAAGCATCTTGTCTTAGGAGTTCTCTTCATACTTCCCATCGTAGTCTATCTGTTCTTTGCCTCTGGCGTTAATAATTTCTATAGACTTCCAATTCTTACCAAAGGAGTTTCCGAGTTGGAACAATTTGACACTCCAGACGCAGACTCCCTTTTACTACAAGGAAAGATTACAGTGTTGGGATTTCTAGGGAAAGATGCTGAAAATAAGAAGGGAAATATTTTCAACCTCAATCAGAAGATTTACAAACGGTTTTATGAGTTCGAGGATTTCCAGTTCGTTATGGTGCTACCAAAAGGAATGGAAACGACAGCGGAAGCGCTGCGCTCGGAATTAGAAGGTGCTACCGACACCGATACAAAGAAATGGCATTTCGCCTATGGCGATGCCTTCGCCATTAAAGAGTTGTTCAACAGCCTACAAACAAATGTCGCATTAGACGAAGATTTAGGCTCTCCTTATGTCTTCATCATTGATAAAGAATTGCAATTGCGAGGCAGAGAAGACGATGAAGGGGAAGGAAAGCTATATGGTTTTGATACGCGTTCTGTAGCCGTGATTAATAATAAGATGGAAGACGATGTGAAAGTCATTTTGGCGGAGTACCGTTTGGCCCTCAAAAAGAACGATAACTACGAGAACCGCCGTGAATCTATACTAAAAAAGCAACCCGAAGAATGAACAAAAAGAACTATTCGTACATAGGGATCGCATTTGTCGTTCTCATCTTTGGGATCATCTTCATTCCACGGATCATCGAACGCGTGCAGGATGAAAGCATCGTGGAAGAAGATCGTATGAGCAAAAACGAGCTGGCGGTGATTAAGCTAAACGGAATAGAACGCCAAGTGCCTTCGTTTTTGTTTATCAATCAAGATAGTTTGCCTGTCAGCAATGACGATTACAAAGGCAAAGTGTGGGTGGCGGAGTTCTTCTTCACCACTTGTCCGACCATTTGTCCCATCATGAACGCCCAAATGAAAACCCTGGAGGAACAGTTTGGTGATCGCGAAGATTTTGGCATCGCTTCCTTCACCATTGATCCAGCAAAAGATACACCTTCAAAATTGAAGCAGTACGCTGAATTATACGAAGTATCATCCCCAAATTGGCACTTAATGACGGGAGAAAAAGAGGCGCTTTACGCATTGGCCAATGCGGGATTCAATATTTATGCAGGTGAAGGACCTGAAGAAGTAGGTGGTTTTGAGCATTCCGGATTGTTCGCTTTGATAGATCAACAAGGTCGCATAAGATCGCGGTACGATGCGAATGGAAACCCAATCATCTATTACCGTGCGATCGATGAGGAAGGAGTGCCTAATCAAATAAATGAACTCAAAGAAGACATCCAAATACTCCTGGAAACACCATGAGCAAAATTGAAATTTCAGCGAAGGAAAGAAAGTACAAAAAGTGGATTGTGATCCTGTCTATCGCTATTCCTCTGGTAGTGGCTGCACTTTTCGGAGTCAATTTAAGACGCATGGGATTTGACGTAGAACCCCTACGGTTTTTACCACCTATTTACGCCACTATTAATGGTCTTACCGCCGTTGTTCTAGTCGTGGCTGTGCTGGCCATCAAGAATGGCAAACGCGTGCTGCACGAAAGACTAATGAAATCTGCTATTGCACTATCGGTGGCTTTTTTGGTCATGTATGTGGCCTATCATATGACTTCAGAATCTACACCTTTTGGTGGGGAAGGAGCTATTCGGTACGTCTATTATTTTATTTTGATCACGCACATCCTTTTGTCTATCGGAATTATTCCACTCGTGTTGATTACCTACGTGCGTGCCATTGCCGAAAGCTTTCCCAGACACCGAAAAATTGCCAGAATTACTTTTCCCATATGGTTGTATGTTGCGGTCACCGGCGTTATTGTTTATTTGATGATATCCCCTTATTATGCTTGATCATAAAAAATATCCTAGCATAAACTCCTTACCCTTTCGGGGGAAGGTGGATTTTCCTGTAAGGAAAATTCGGAAGGGGGCATTCAGCGTTTCTAGCATATACTTTCGCAAGAGAAAGAAATTCATTGCGGCTGTCACCTTAATACTTCTTACATTTTTGACCATCCAGGATGCAGAAGCCCAATGTTCCATGTGCCGAGCGGTTTTAGAATCTTCCGAGGGCCAAGAAACTGCCAAAGGGGTCAATAACGGCATCATTTATTTGATGGCGATTCCCTACATATTAATCGGAGGTTTGGGATACTTCATTTATCGATCTTTTCAAAAAGGAAAAGCCTAAGCTATTTCCACCTACTTTAGAATTTAACATTTTCTTCACAAACAAGGGTGTAACAATTATTCGCCTTCACAGTCTTATGGGTGTTGAACATCGAGAAACTGAGGTATTAACAGATCATTAATACCGAGTGACTAGCAGATTGTTTAACATTGTATTGAAAACCAACCATCAACATTATGCTCGAGATCAAAGATCTTCACAAGTCCTATAAAATGGGCTCTAACTCCCTTCATGTACTCAAAGGAATCAATATGAATGTAGAGGCCGGCGAGTTGGTGGCCATCATGGGCTCTTCGGGTTCAGGAAAATCTACCTTGCTGAATATCATAGGAATGTTAGACGTCGCAGATAGTGGCAGCTACATTTTAGATGGAGTTCCTATTAAGAATCTGAATGAGAAGAAGGCAGCCGTATACCGGAATAAGTTTCTTGGATTTGTCTTCCAATCCTTCAACTTGATCAATTATAAAACCGCCGCAGAGAACGTTTCGTTGCCTTTGTATTATCAGGGGGTAAAACGTAAAGTGCGACAAGATAAAGCGCTGAAATATCTAGAACAGGTGGGCTTACGAGAATGGGCAACACACTTACCTAGTGAGCTTTCTGGTGGACAAAAACAACGTGTGGCCATTGCCAGAGCCATGGCCGCCGAACCCAAAGTATTACTCGCAGATGAGCCCACAGGTGCATTGGATACCAAAACTTCGTACGAGGTGATGGATTTGATTCAGAAGATTAACGACGAAGGAAACACCATTTTGGTGGTGACTCATGAACCGGACATCGCGAACATGTGCAAGCGCATCGTGAATCTGAAAGACGGTGTGATTATCGAGGATAAGAAAGTAGAACAAGTAAGAGCGCAGCAATATGTTCAGTAGGGATCGTTGGAGCGAAATTTTTGAATCAATTCGCAATAATAAATTGCGAACCTTCCTGTCGGGCTTTACCATCACCTTGGGAATCTTGATTTTCACGGTATTGTTTGGTTTTGGCAACGGTTTGAAGAACACCTTCCAAGAGTTTTTTGTTGACGATGCCACCAATACACTGTTTATTTACCCGGGGCGAACTTCACAACCTTACAAAGGTTTCCCTACCAACCGACGCATTGAATTCAGAAATGACGACCTAGCAGACCTTGAAGAGGACTTCTCATTCTATATAGATTATATCACGCCACGCATATCTCGAGGGGGTACAGCTACCTACAAAGGCGAGTCCAATACCTACACAACTCGGGCAGTAGCACCTGCGCACCAGTATAATGAGAAGACCATCATTATGAAGGGGCGCTATATCAATGAAAATGATATCCAAGGAAAGTCGAAGAATGTGGTGATCGGT
>CAWUKP010000228.1:0-4622 GCA_963922975.1 uncultured Spongiivirga sp.
GAACCGTGTTGCTGTCGAATCCAGTTGTTGTTGGGTAAATTCACCCCAATTGGTGTACTCGGAGAGGCATCACCAGCCTCGCCAGCTACGTTGACCGTCTTATAGGAAACACCGACCACATTTTTCTTTTTGTGACTTTCGATCAATGGGGAATTGTCTTCGAACCACTGTGCATTCTCGGAAAGGACAGCCATCTTTTTCGACATGTCGAAATCTTTGATTTCCACAATCGTTTCGTACGAACCTCGGTAGCCTACAGGATCATTATACACCTCGATAAAACCATTAATATAATCGATGTTACCATCAGTATTCGTGGCCCATACGATGTTATAGTCGTCCCAAGTTTCTAGACTACCCGTTTTATAATATGCTATGAGCAGGTCGAATTGCTTCGCTTGCGTTTCGCTATGCGCCACGGTTTTGGCTTTTTCCAACCAATAAATAATTTGATCAATAGCTTCACCATAGAGTCCACCACTTTTCCAAGTCTTTTCAACCAATTGACCATTCTCCTTCACTAAAGTGGAGTTCAGTCCGAGTTCGATGGGTTTTTCCTTGTCAATACTTTTGCTCTTTTCAGCATAGAAGGCAGCTACTTCTTCGGCAGTCACGTCAGGTCCGTAAAAGTTTACGGCTGAGGCCAGGACATTGTCGACTTCTTTGGAAAGATTCACCTTTTTCATATCCTGATCATTGAAAATGACCTCAAACGGCGCTCCTTCGAGGGAAGCATTGGTTTCATTCAGAAGAAATTGTAGATACTCCTTCGAAAAGTCCGGCATGATCTTGTCGTTAGAATAATGGTGATGAATTCCGTTGGAAAACCAAACACGCTTGAGGTACACCTCGAAATTTTTCCAATCGTCCGTTGACTTATCGCCTTCAAAATTGGCATAGATATGTTCTAGCGCTTTGCGAATAGGAAGATTATGACGGTAATTCTGATCCCACATGATATCACGACCAGACAGTCCAGCTTGTGTGAGATAGTATGCCAGTTTCTGTTCTTTTAAACTAAGATCTTCCCAGCCCGGAATTTGATAGCGTAGAATACGAAGGTCGGCAAACTGATCGACCACACCATTCATCTCCTGCGGCGTCTCTTTTTCCGCCACGGGAGTTTCCTTTTGGTTGGAATCTGCACAGGAGGTAAACACAAGTACCGCCATGCACAGCATCCAGATATTTTTCAGTTTCATCTTGATTAGGTTTGAATTCACACAAAGTTACACTGCTTGTATTCTTTAAACAAAACTTTTAAAATTGTAACTTAGTCCAGCAACCGCAATAAACACCCCATGAAAACCCTAAAATATCTCTTTTTCCTCTTGGTGATAGCAATCATAGGAATGGCGATCTACGTCGCCACTTTACCCAACGAATACAGTGTTACCCGCGAAAGGACCATTGCTGCGCCGGCGGCTGTCATATTTGATAACGTAAAAGAGTTGAAGAATTGGGACGCATGGAATCCGTGGAAAGAAGCAGACTCCAACCTTGAAATTGCCTATGGAGAGCAAACAGAGGGCGTCGGAGGTACGTATACCTGGACGGATAAACACGGAAGTGGACAGATGACTACAACTTCGTTGGAGGCGCCTAAGAGCATACAACAAGAAATGTCATTTGGAGACTTTCCTCCAGCTAAAATTGATTGGCAATTTCAACCTGCCAACGATAGTACCCGTGTGGTTTGGCATATTGAAGGGCAACAGAATTTTATGGGAAAGGCATTTAT
Organism: uncultured Spongiivirga sp.; assembly: GCA_963922975.1. Lineage (GTDB taxonomy): Bacteria > Bacteroidota > Bacteroidia > Flavobacteriales > Flavobacteriaceae > JANQRC01. The sequence goes on from CAWUKP010000228.1 coordinate 1,742, forward strand.
GCTCTTTATGGGTTCTATGGAAGAAAATATCGGACCCGCCTATGAAAGAGGACTTGCTCTTTTAGATAGCGTAGTGGTCAATTCGATGCAACAGCACGAAGTCGTAGTGAATGGCATCTCGGAATATGGTGGCGGTTATTATCTGTACAAAACCACTTCCGCGAGCCCTACCAACCTCGGCAATGCCATGGCGCGTCAGTTTGGTGCTGTGATGAGTTTTATGAACGAAAACAGCATTAAGCAAAGCGGGATGCCGTTCAGCATTTATCACGACATGAAATCGCAAGGTGGGAACATTATAATGTCGCAGGCCATTCCTGTTAAAGAAAAGATTGTAATCGCAGATAATACGGATGTTTTATGTGATTTCATTCCACGAACTGCCGCTGCTAAAGTGACCTTAAAGGGAGATTACGCCTACTTAGATAGAGCTTGGACTCAGGCTCAGCAGTATATTACCGAAAATAATCTCACCGCGTCCACTTCCATTCAACCGTTTGAAATCTACGTGACCGACCCAGGCGATTATCCCAACCCTGCAGATTGGGTTACAGAAATCTACATTCCCATTGAGAATGAAATATCAGCCAATCAACCTTTGAATTAGTATATGAAACAAGTCTTGCTTGTTTTTGTAGGCGGTGGCCTTGGCAGTGTTTTGCGCTATTTAGTTGGCAAGTTTACATCCCCAATGCAGTGGGTATTCGTATCCATACCGACCACCATAATTGCCAACCTCTTAGGAAGTCTTATCATTGGATTTGTTCTGGGCCTATCGGCGAAAGGCTATTTGAGTAACGATCAAACACTATTGCTCGCGGCAGGTTTTTGCGGGGGTTTTACCACCTTTTCGGCCTTTTCGTACGAGAACCTTCAATTGTTAAAGCAAGGTGACATCTTAAGTTTCACTTTGTACGCTGCAGGAAGTCTTGTGCTAGGGATTCTTGCGGTGCTTCTCGGGCTCTTTCTTTCCAAAGCTATTTAACCCTCTTTTTAATCATTTTTTCTGCTTGAGAATCATTGGCTCGCTCCGATAACGTTTTCGCATTTTTACCATTGCTATCAAACTTGGCGAAAATAGTCTTCCTTCCCTATCATTTTAATAGTAAAATCTCAAAAATCAATATTTATTTTGTCCATACCCCTATTTATTTAGGGGTTAAAATGACTATTTGTAAAAAATAATGTGACTACCCTCCTATTTTTTGGGGTAACATTTATTTAACATAGTTTTAGCAACAACAAAACTTAATACGCATGAAAAAAGTAGAAGCTATTATTCGAAAATCTAAATTCGACGATGTTCGCGACGCGTTGCACGATGTGGAAGTGAACTTCTTCAGCTACTGGGATGTTACCGGAGTGGGCAACGAAAAGAAGGGCCACGTCTATCGGGGTATCAGCTACAGTACGACGGATATCCAACGCAGGTATCTGTCCATCGTCGTTTCCGATGAATTCTTAGAAAGAACGGTTGAGGCCATCCTCAATTCAGCCTTCACTGGCAATGTGGGTGATGGGAAAGTCTTCGTGTCAGAAGTTACCGAAACCTATCGCATTCGAACGAAAGAAACCGGAAAAACAGCAATTAACTAAACCAACACAACTAACTCTTTAACAGAAAACTATGGACGCAGGATTATTTACAGCGAACAATCTTTGGATGATGGTCTGCACGGCACTCGTGTTTATTATGCACCTAGGCTTTGCGTTTTTAGAGATCGGACTTACCCGTGAGAAAAACACTATCAATATCCTCTTTAAAAATATCTTTATTATTACCGTAGGCCTTTTAATGTACTACATTGGAGGTTTTAACCTAATGTACCCAGGCTTTGAAGATGGCGAACTAGGCATCTTAAAATTTGCTGGCTTTGGCATTGCACCACCAGATGGTGGAATGACTGCCGCTTATGCGGATGGGGGCTACACTTGGTGGACAGACTTCCTTTTCCAAGGAATGTTTGCCGCCACAGCGGCAACTATTGTTTCAGGAGCCGTAGCAGAGCGCATTAAAATTGGCCCTTTTATGGTCTTCACCGTCATTTACGTGGGCTTAGTTTATCCCATTGTGGGCGCATGGAAATGGGGCGGCGGATTCCTAGATAACTTAGGTTTCTACGACTTTGCTGGGTCTACTTTGGTGCACTCAGTTGGAGGCTGGGCTGCCTTGGTAGCGGTATGGCTTCTAGGTTCAAGAATTGGCAAATTTGGCAAGGATGGAAAAGCACAAGCACTCCCTGGTCATAATATTCCACTGGCCACGGCGGGTGTATTGATTCTTTGGTTGGGCTGGTTTGGCTTCAACGGTGGATCGGTCCTTTCTGCTGACCCAGCAGCCACGTCGCTTACATTGGTGACCACTTGTTTGGCCGCTGCCGCTGGAGGTGTTGGTGCCTTCGCATGTTCGACCATTTTGTATAAGAATTACGACCTCACCATGTTTTTGAATGGAATTTTGGGGGGTCTTGTCGGAATCACAGCAGGTGCAGATCAAATGACTCCTACCGATGCCGTGATTATTGGCCTGATTGCAGGTGTCATCATCGTTCTTGGCGTTGCGCTGGTAGACAAGTCTAAACTTGACGACCCAGTAGGTGCCATAGCGGTACACCTGATTTGTGGTGTTTGGGGAACACTTGCCGTAGGTATTTTTGGCGCCATGAAAGGCTGGGAACAGTTCTTTATTCAGCTTGCAGGTGCCGGAATTATTGGTGCATTCTGTGTGCTTTCCGCCTTCATTATCATTTTCATTCTGAAATCCACCGTAGGCATTCGAGTTTCTAAACAAGAAGAATTAGAAGGACTGGATCTTCACGAGCACGGAATGGACGCGTACCCAGACTTCCGAATGAATCAACACTAACAGTTCAAATGATCC
>CAWUKP010000229.1:0-4618 GCA_963922975.1 uncultured Spongiivirga sp.
GGGCGTGAATCGTGTAGGAACGGACAGCAACGGACATCAATATCCTGGTCATTCGGCAGCCTATTCGGTTTTAGGGGACGCATTGCACGAGGCTATTCCAGAGGATGAACACATCGTCGAAGTAACACTCCAAAAAGAACATATTGCGCAGTATAGAGCAAAGCTTCGTTTTTTAGAGGACAGAGACGATTTTAGTCTGCAAGTGTAAACTCGTCGTTGTATTCCCAGTTGGCGCGAAGTTCTAGTGTTCCAGGTTTGTAGCGAATGCGTTCAGGCTGCTTTCTCAAGAGGAAATTTCCAGTATCCCAAATACCGTTTTTATTGGTATCGTCAATCACGCGAATGTTATACCGCCCAGGATCTAACCCTTCAAAATAATATTCCTGCTGTGGTTTGGTGGCGTAGGCTTCACGGATGACCTCTCCTTTTTCATTCGTTAGCTGAATGATGATCGGGTAAAATTGAACATTTTTCAGCGTAAGCGACAGATTGCCCAAATCGCTTGGCGATTTGGTAGCCAAATTGAAAGACAGGGTGTCATTGACCATTCCGAATAAATCTTGAACCGCATTTGGCAAGATGTTCACTCGATACCGTTGGCTGTAGCTGGGCTCAAAATCTAAATACACCAAATTTTCCTGAGGTTCAAAAATAGTCTTGAAAGTGACATTGGTCGAGTCTTTATCCACTATGCTGATAAAGGTACTATCGGCTTTCACCAGAGGTGTATTGCTAGTAATGGCCAAACGTTTCTGGAGCGAAAGGGTGCGTTTTTGATTAAGACCAACCTCCAGAGAATCAGGAGCCAATTTCCGTAACTTAACTGTAAAGTCTTTAGTCTCTGCCCCTTTTTGCACACGAAATTGCAAGGAATCTGCCTCAAATGGAGTGAACCAATAATCCAGGGAATCTTTGGCTGTATCTTTTAATAAGACCGACTGAAATTCCGCAGGCTTCGGGCTGAGTAATTCAACTTTCATGTCCTTTGGATCTCCTGTGTAGCCAAAGGTGATTCGATTCTTAGCCACGTGTGCAGGTCTTCCAAAGCTGAAATTCACCTCTTCGTTGAAAAGGGTCAATTCATAGAGTGTGTCGCTAGGAACGGTAATGACATTATCTACAAACCCTATTTTATCTGTATTCTGATCAAATACGTAATTATTCGCTTCATCTTTGAGCGCAACCATTAGATACTTGCCCGCACGTAAGTTGCTGATATTGAATGTTACAATGCTATCTAAGGTGTTAGTAATGTAGGTAGGTTTTTGCTTGTAAATTACTGAATCGGTATAGGCGGAATCAATTTCGTAAAGCATTACCGATACGAACTGATCTGGATTGCGATTGACGGCATCCTTAATAATGCCTCTTACAGCAAGCGAGTCAATATAGCTGCCTGTTGAAAATACATATTGAAAGTATTCATATGGATTGTCTTCATTGTTATCTACAATGCTCTGTCCAAAGTTGAAAGTATAGGTTGTGTTTTGTGCTAGGGTATCCTTGATACGAATATCGATGTATCTGCTGGCAGCACCTTGCGGAGTGATGGAATAAGCACTGGCATCCAATGGTGGGGAAACAATCAACTGTTTCTGAAGATCCTTGAGTTTGATGAATTCATCAAAATAGATACGAATACGATCTGTGTTAAAATTGGTCGCGTACACTTCGGGTTCTGCGGAAGTGAGTTTGGGAGGCGTATCATCTTCCGGACCGCCTGTTGGAGTTCCTCGTTTGGCGCAATTCACCACCAACAAGCAGAGCAACAGCACCAAAATGTAAGAAGGCAATCTAAGTTTCATGGGTTCCCGTCCAGGATTGAGCAGCAAAGTAACAACTATTTTCAGATTAACACTAGTCGGTAATGGCCATTGCGGCAATGCTGATTCGAATATTAGGAACTTTTAACAATTGGAGTGCACAGGCCTCCAGGGTGGCGCCCGTGGTAATCACATCGTCTACCAACAATACATGCTTACCTTCCAATTGCGAGCTTTTCCTGACGGTAAAAGCGTTTTCGAGACTGGTCCAACGATCTAATCTTCCTTTGAAGGCCAATTTAGAAGTCAAGCGCTTTCTTTTTAAATAGCATTTGGAAAAGGATGCATTGAGGTATTGGGCTAAGGCGCCACCAAAAGGATCTACCTGGTTGTAACCTCTGCGCATGCGTCGAAGAGGATGAAGTGGCACCGGTAGAATAAGATCGATATCGCTAAAGAGTGATTGATCTTGTACTTGATGTCCCAGCCAATGGCCTAATTCTTCAGCTAATGAAGTATGATCTCGGTATTTGATCGCGTGAATGATTTCTTGCACAATACCTTGCTTTGTAAAGTGGAGCAAAGCGGTGGCTGCATGAATAGGAACCCGTCCGCAAAAGATCTTCTTCACTGGGTTATCTTCTTGCTCTTCATAGTAGGTAAACGGCAATTGATGTCGGCAAGAAAGACAGAGATGATGTTCACCTTGTAAGAGATGCGATTTGCAGCCAACACATGTTTTCGGCAGTAAAATAGCGGTCAATGAGGACATCAAATAATTCACACTTAAAAGTAAGTAAATTCTTCAAATTATCCATAATTCAGATGTGAATTTTATCGAGTGCCAAAACCAAAAGAAACTGTATTTTTGCCGCATGGCACAACAAAACGACCAATTCAAGAAAGTGATTGCCCATGCCAAAGAGTATGGCTACGTTTTTCAATCAAGCGAGGTGTACGATGGCCTCAGCGCGGTGTACGACTATGGGCAAAACGGGGTGGAGTTAAAGAATAATATCCGTCAGTACTGGTGGAAAGCGATGACACAATTGCATGACAATATTGTGGGTATCGATGCTGCCATTTTCATGCATCCTACTACTTGGAAGGCTTCTGGTCACGTCGATGCGTTCAACGACCCTTTGATTGACAACAAAGATTCCAAAAAACGCTATCGAGCCGATGTGTTGGTGGAAGACTATGTGGCCAAACTGGAAGCTAAAATCGAGAAGGAAGTAACCAAGGCCGCCAAAAGGTTTGGAGATGCTTTTGATAAAGAACAATTTCTGGCCACCAATCCTAGAGTGCTGAAGTACCAAGAACAAGCCGAAAGCATCCTCAAACGTCTTGGCCAGTCTTTGGAAAAGGAAGACCTAGCAGATGTCAAGGCTTTGATTGAAGAATTAGAAATCGCAGATCCAGAAACGGGAAGCAAAAACTGGACGGATGTGAAGCAATTCAACCTGATGTTTGGCACCAAACTAGGAGCATCCGCAGAGTCTGCCATGGATTTGTATTTACGCCCTGAAACAGCACAAGGAATTTTTGTGAATTTCTTAAATGTTCAGAAAACAGGAAGAATGAAGATTCCCTTTGGAATCGCACAAACCGGTAAAGCCTTCCGCAACGAAATCGTAGCCCGTCAGTTTATCTTCCGCATGCGCGAATTTGAGCAAATGGAGATGCAATACTTCATCAAGCCAGGTACGCAACAACAATGGTACGAGCAGTGGAAGGAAATTCGTATGAAATGGCATCTTTCCTTGGGTATGGGACCAGATAATTATCGTTTTCACAACCACGAGAAGCTGGCACACTACGCCGATGCGGCTTGCGATATCGAATTTAAGTTTCCCTTTGGATTCAAAGAATTGGAGGGAATTCATTCCCGCACTGATTTCGATTTGGCCAGCCATGAAAAATTCTCAGGGAAGAAACTGCAATATTTTGATCCGGAAATCAACGAAAGCTATACGCCTTACGTACTCGAAACTTCTATTGGATTGGATCGTATGTTCTTGGCAGTATTCTCTAATTCGTTGCAGGAAGAAACCTTGCCCGATGGTTCCACAAGAACGGTCTTGAAATTACCTGCTGTTTTGGCCCCGACGAAAGTAGCCGTACTTCCTTTGATCAAACGTGATGGACTCCCCGAAGTGGCTAAAAAGTTGGTGGATGATTTGAAATGGTCGTTCAATGTTTCTTATGATGAAAAAGATGCTGTAGGACGCCGTTATCGACGTCAAGACGCTGCTGGAACGCCTTTCTGCATCACGGTCGATCATCAAACTTTGGAAGACCAGACAGTGACACTTCGACATAGAGATTCGATGGAACAAGAACGCCTTTCTATAGACGAATTACAAGCGGCCATTGCCAAAGAAGTGAGCATGCAGAATTGGCTACAGAAGATGATCTGATCTTCTGAAATTCTACCGAATACGCAAAAGGTCTGCCATGAAGCAGGCCTTTTTTGCGTTTCGTCGAAATGTGCTTTGAGGTAGGCTTTTTTTTTAAGACCTTGTAAGGACTTTTAGAAACCAATAACCACTTCATAATGAAAAAATTACTACTCCTGAGCTTTCTAAGCTTGGCACTGGGAGGCCTTTCTACAGGTTTTGCACAAGAAACCGCTGAGGGGACGCGTCCCAATTTTTACGGCACCTCAGCATCCATGAGAGTTGCGCCACCACTATCCTCCAAAACGACCCTAATTCCTGCCGTTATCTCCGAAAGAGATATTCTTGACGGCAGAGCCTCCAGAAATGAAGTAGTCTACGGGAAAGGCTCTTCTGGGCCTGACGCCTTCGCGATGAATCCTAATCGTATGGAAGGTCGTATTCCAGGAAGAATGC
>CAWUKP010000230.1:0-4617 GCA_963922975.1 uncultured Spongiivirga sp.
TGCGCTTGCAGCGTAAAACAGATAAGCGCAAAGAAAACAAAAAAGTAAAAGTTCCTCATATACAGACCATTGATACGTAAATGTAAAATGCATTCCCCGTAAAAACAGATATATGTTGTGAACACGTGTTTGTTGTACTTGAATCCTTTCGAAAGCCTGTTTTTGTATACAGCACGGGGTAATTAGCCCATAAACAAAATCAATACCTGTACTTCCCCAATGTTGTAGTAGGTTGTATCTTTGCAATTTAGAATCAATTGAAAAAAGTTGCAGTATAGATTCTCTTTATGAAATTGAACAAACAAGACATACGCGAAGCGTTGAAAACCATCACAGCTCCTGGAGAAGGCGAGAATTTGATCGATAGCGGTGCCGTTACCAACATCATGACTTTTGCGGATGAGGTGGTCGTCGATGTTACCATCAAAAATCCGAGCCTGCAAGCCAAGAAGAAGGTGGAAGTAGATATTTTGAAAACCATTCACGAGAAGGTGCATCAAAAAGCTCAGGTGAAGGTGAATATCAAAGTCGAGGCTCCAGCTCAAAAAGCCAATACGATTAAGGGGAAGCCCATTCCAGGCATTCAGAATATTGTAGCAGTGGCTTCTGGAAAAGGTGGCGTAGGAAAGTCAACCGTTACGGCTAATTTGGCTGTTACTTTGGCCAAGATGGGCTTTAAGGTTGGAGTGCTGGATGCTGATATTTACGGTCCTTCGGTACCGACCATGTTCGATGTAGAGCAAGAACGTCCACTCTCCGTCAATGTAGGGGGTAAATCTAAGATGAAACCCGTGGAAAATCACGGCGTGAAAATTTTATCCATTGGATTCTTTACCAAACCAGACCAAGCTGTAATTTGGCGTGGACCGATGGCTGCAAAAGCACTCAATCAGATGATTTTTGACGCAGCTTGGGGCGAATTAGACTTTCTGTTGCTCGACCTGCCTCCGGGAACGGGCGACATCCACTTGAGTATCATGCAATCCTTACCTGTTACGGGTGCCGTGGTTGTCAGCACGCCGCAACACGTGGCACTGGCAGACGCTCGAAAAGGGGTGGCGATGTTCCAACAAGAAAATATCAACGTTCCTGTACTCGGAATTGTAGAGAATATGGCCTATTTCACCCCTGAAGAACTCCCCTCTCATAAATATTATATCTTTGGGAAAGAAGGGGCGCAGAACCTTGCAAAAGACCTTCAGGTACGATTTTTAGGTGAAATCCCACTTGTGCAAAGTATCCGTGAGGCTGGTGATGTAGGCCGACCTGCAGCACTACAAACGGCTACTCCACTTGAAAAAGCCTTTGAAGTGCTGACTCAAAATGTAGTCGAAGAGGTGGTGGCCCGTAATGAAAATCTACCTCCAAGTGAGGCGATTAAAATAACAACGATGGCAGGATGTGCTGCTGTAAAAAAGAAGGTATGACTTCCGAAGAATTAAAGTTGAACGTGGAAAAGGCACTGGCCGAAATCCGACCCTTTCTAGAATCGGATGGCGGCAATATTTCTTTAATTGATATTGAAGAAGGAAAGCTTGTGAAGGTACAATTAGAAGGAAATTGTGTGGCCTGTAGTGTGAACCAGATGACCTTAAAATCTGGGGTCGAAATGACCATTAAAAAATACGCACCTCAGATTGAACGCGTGATCAATGTGGAAGCTTAAGGTTGACAAAGATCACCGATTCATCATTCAAAGCATCCTTATTTTAGCATCTCTTTTTTTGACAATTCTATGATTTCTACAGATATTTTGATCATTGGGGCAGGACCCACTGGACTTTTCGCGGTATTCGAGGCAGGGCTCTTGAAATTAAAGTGCCACCTGATCGACGCCCTTCCGCAACCAGGAGGACAATGTGCTGAGATTTATCCCAAAAAACCCATCTACGATATCCCAGGTTTTCCAGAGGTAAATGCTGGAGTGCTAGTTGATAATCTCATGGAGCAAATTCGACCATTCGAGCCAGGATTTACCTTGGGAGAACGCGCGGAAACTTTAGAAAAACAAGAAGATGGTACATTTATCGTTACCACCAATAAAGGCACCAAACACCACGCAAAGATCGTAGCCATTGCAGGTGGTCTAGGAAGTTTTGAGCCTAGAAAGCCCCCAATTCCTAACATTGCGGATTTTGAAGATAAAGGTGTTGAATACATCATTCGCGATCCTGAAATCTATCGCAATAAGCGTGTAGTGATTGCAGGTGGTGGTGATTCTGCCCTCGATTGGAGTATTTTTTTAACCGACGTGGCTTCAGAAGTAACCCTTATCCACCGCAGAAACGAGTTTCGTGGAGCGCTAGATTCTGTAGAAAAAGTACAAGAACTCAAAAATTTGGGTAAAATGCATTTGGTCACTCCCGCAGAGGTGGTGGGCATTCATGGAAAAGACAAGGTAGAGCTACTGAGCGTAAAAAGGGGCGATGAAGCCTTTCAACTGGAAACAGATCATTTTATTCCCTTATTTGGGTTGGCTCCAAAACTAGGACCTTTAGGCGAATGGGGCTTGGAAATTGAAAAAAATGCGATCAAAGTCAACAATTCACTGGACTATCAGACCAACATTCCAGGCGTCTATGCCATTGGCGATGTAAATACGTATCCTGGAAAATTGAAGTTGATTCTGTGTGGTTTTCACGAAGCTACTTTGATGTGTCAAAGTGCCTATCAGCGTATCTTTCCGGATAAGAAGTACGTGATGAAATATACCACTGTAAGCGGTATTGATGGCTTTGACGGTTCACGCAAGGAAGCAGAAAAAGCAGTTGTGAAGCGTATTGAATGAGCATATGGCAGCTGAGGATGTTAAAATTACCATTGTAGACCGTGAGGGTGCGTCGCATACGGTTGACGCCCCAACAGACATGGCTATGAATCTTATGGAGGTGGTGCGTTCTTACGAGTTGGCGCCCGAAGGTACTATCGGAATTTGTGGCGGTATGGCCATGTGCGCATCCTGTCAGTGTTACGTGCTTTCGTCTCACGAATTACCGGAAATGGGAATGGATGAAGACATGATGCTTGCAGAGGCCTTCTACGTGCAAGACAACAGTCGTTTGAGTTGTCAAATTCCTATCACCGAAGCCATGGAAGGACTCCAAGTACAACTCGCTCCCGAGAGTACTTAATTAATCGCGGTCACGATCAATGCGAAAGGTGGCCACGAAGGGCAAATGATCTGAAACCTGATCTTTGTAAGCTTCTCGCCCAATGTCCATGGTCCAGTGCATGGGAAAAAGCCTTAGGCTGCCCCGTATGTATTCCTTACTGAATGTTCGTGTGATGGCAAAGCCATCTAAAAGATTCGCTCGCCCCTTGTCGAGAATGTGCGAAAAGCGTTGTTGTAAATCCCAGGAAGAAACAAAATCGAGCACATCGTCTCCTCCCAAAAAGTGAAAATTGCTGATGTCTTGCCCAGGAATCATATTGAAATCACCCGTAATGATAAAATCTTCACGTCCGTTGGTTCGTTCCGCCAAAATAAAATCTCTGAGTACTTTACATTGCTCATCGCGAATGCGTTGATTCGGCAAAGACCTTCCTGATTTAAAGTGCACTACCACAAGGGTAAAATCAAATTTTCCCACTCTAAGATCCACGGCAAAGGCCTTGCGCTTGTCAGGATCATTCAAATCAGAACCCTCAACCAACCGTGGATTGGTAGCGGTGATTCCGTCTTTGTAGAGCACTCCAATATGTAAGGGCCCCGATTGTTGCACCAAAATATGCTGGTATTGGACACCTTTCTGCTGCAATCCGTCAACCAATTTATCTAGCACGTTGATGGGATTGATCTCAACAAGTGCCACCACCTCGGCGTCTAACATCGCCAAACCTTCTACCTGTTTAGCTATTCGCACGTCAGGAATACCGTGGAAACCCTCTAGATTCCAGGCAGCAATATTGGCGGTACTTCTTTGAAATGTATTCATGGGATATGAATTTACACGACAAGGTACCGCTTCCAAAAGTATGGGGATCGGGTAAAAATACCTTAAAAATGGGGGGATTGTGGTGGATACTGCTCAATCAGTAATGTAACTTTGTATTTGTTGAGGTCCTTCTAACAACACACGAACAATCTGCAGTGTGCCGTCTTCGCGGGTTGCAATTTGCCATTTGATCAAAGAGATGGTTCCGTTTTCGATCTCTAAACCTGTAATACTTCTTGGGTGTACGCAGCTTCCGTCATTGAAAAAGGCAATATCACCTGGTTCTGGAAAACGCGGACGATGTGTGTGTCCCATGATGGTCATACGATTGCGGTGACTAATAATCCATTTTTTTACGCGCCGCTCAACTTTGATCAACTCTTTGAAGTTTTTTGCAGGACTGGTAGGATCTGAAATACCCACCACTTGCAGCGGTTTCCAAAGTATACGCACCAAGAAGCGATTAAATCGCCAGCCGTGGTAGTTCATGAAATCAGCCTGATGACCATGGGTTAAAAAAATCTCTTGACCAGTATTTGTATGTTCCAGAATGAGCGCCTCATGGTATTTCAAGTCAGGCATTAAGGGAATTTGTTTCCCTTCTTTGGGGTCTAAAAAAGAGGCGAAATGCTTTTTGACATAGCTTTCATTTTGGTAAACCATATCGTGATTCCCATAGATG
>CAWUKP010000231.1:0-4580 GCA_963922975.1 uncultured Spongiivirga sp.
TCTAGTGCATTTTGGAAGATCTGAATTTCTGAATCCACATTTTCTTTGTCTTCCACACTTTCCATCTGTTCAGAGATATAGTCGCCCAGTTCCAGCTTGCTAAATGATAGTTGCACTTCATCACCCTCCGTTTTGAAGAACTTCCGCAACACATTATCAGAAACCCAAATAACAAACCAGGAGATCGGCCAAAACAGCAGGTAAAAAAGGTAGGCCGGCAAGGCAAATAATTTGACCAAGTTATTGGCGTATACCTGAAAGAAAACCTTTGGCAAAAATTCGGCCACAACTAGGATGATTCCAGTAGAGATAATCGTTTGGGTTACCAATTGAAAATCGGTGAGCAATAAGGTGAAAAATCGACTCAGGAATACCTCTGACGAAAGAGGCAATAGACTTTGAAACCAATCCATGAGCACATCGCCCATATAAATACCGTAGACCACTAGGGCAATATTGTTCCCCACTAACATAGTAGCGATAAACTTGGAAGGTTTTTCAGTAATTCGGCTGAGCACCTTCGCTAGGAAGCCTTCTTGCTTCTTTTCGAGCTCTATGTGAATCTTATTGGCGGAAACATAGGCGATCTCCATCCCGGAAAAAAAAGCCGAGAAAATGAGCATAAAGCCGATGACGACAAGGGCAAGGGTCATTGATTATTTTCTTCGCGCTTTTTGAATTTCTTGTAGAAATGCCAACGGAAAGCTAGCATGAACACGGAGAATACTGCAAAGAACAAAAATAGATAGGCTTGTTGTTGTTCAACACCCCACAATTGAATGGTTTTCATAGTTGCTAAAACAGCTACCACAGCATAAAGAACCATTGAAAATAAATGCAGTTTAGGTTTCATAAGATGAATTGAATAGTTGATAAAGTCGGTTTCTCTAGGTTTTGACACCTTGTGAAATCACACTTCGCTAGCGCAAATATACGGGAGTTTTTTTAAGAATCTGGTGCGTCGTCAATGTCTACTTCCCCAGAAAATACGCGTCCAGAGCTAAAGAATTGAAAATCGCGACTCACATCTAAACGAGTGGCGTCCATATCGGTTTCAGGGCTTCGGAAGCGAAAGCGTTCTTCAGTAAAAATCCACTCATTGCCTTGATCCCAATAGAGTTGTTCGGTTTGCAAGGTTTGTTGTTCGTGGGTTTTCAATTGTACATTTCCACGCAATTCAACAAGGCTGGTTTTGTTGTAGAGAATACCATAATCGGCAGTCACGACGCTCTTATTACCTTCGTCGTCAAAAAAATCAACTTGAAGCCCTTCAGGGAACTCGGCATATGGGAAGTCTTGATTAGAGAAATCTAAGTACTTACTGCTGGTCAAGATGGCTTTTACCTTCATAGAGTCTGTATACACCAACCGAATGTCCTTCCCCACACCTGAAGGCGAAAGCGAGGTAAGGTTGACGTTTGGCACTTTGTTCAGGCCATCGTCGCATGAAAAAAGCATTGCCGCAAAAATTGCGGCAATGACTTTCAACATATATGTATAGAGAGGATGCATTCTTATAGATTCGGCACTTTTACGCTGCCACCAACCCAACAGCTAAAGCTGATGGTCTTGCCAGCCATGCCTTTGTTGAATATTTCGGTCTTGCTAGGCGCTCTTCCTTCGTAGGCTGCTGCCGATTTGTTTGCCTGCGACTTTACAGAGGCATCAACCTGACCTGCTTTTCTAGCCATTTGAGCGGCTTTCCAGTAAACTGCACGTTTCTCGAAGGCGTCCGCACCACATTGGTTAGCACTGCCAGCATACAGGTTGGCAATCATTAAATACGCTTTCCCCATAGAAGGCTGAATGTCAAGTGCCTGTCTTAGGTAACGATACGAAGAGGCTTTTTGACCTTTACGCTTCAATTGTCCGGCTACTCTGTAAAGTTTTTCGGCCTTTTTATAAGGATCGGTCTCCAAAGTGATCGACTCTTGCAAATACTTCTCAGCATCTCCAGGATTCCCTTTTTTACTGTTCAAAACGAACAAGTAGTAGGCAGAGTTTGCTGAAGGATTGTTGGCGTGCAGTGCCTCAACGATTTCGATAAACAACGGATCATCGTCACACTCTTTCGAGTTCATACGGCTCGCTGCACGGTTCAACCAAACGGGATTGCTTCTGTTGGCATCAAAGTTCTTTCTGTACAAAGGAATCAAGTTCTCACACGTGGAAATCTCTGCGATGAGTGCATCCATATTCCCTTGGAAGGTACCAATGGCAGATGAATTCACCTGATACACCTTTTTATTTCGTGTTTCTTTAGAAGTCAACGGAGTGCCCGCGTCTTCCTTTTTCAGAATTTTATCCAGCTTTTTGGCAAGCTTGGTGCTTTCTTCTTCAAACTTCTCAGTCATGTCTTCGTATTTGTCAAAGACCTGCTCCAATGGAACTTGTCCGCCCTTGTATAAATCGTACAGGGTAGAAAAGTAATAGTACAAGCTCTTAGGATTTGAGAAGCTATCTTTTCCTTCCGTATATGCCTTATCAAACGCATTGTATAACTGCTGGCCGCTGGCTAATTTGTAATCAAGCATGGCTTGCGCCTTGTTCGAAAGGATTTTTCCTTTCTGATCTTGTCCTTTTCTGGTTGGGAAATACTGTACCCAACTATCATATAGTGCCATCAAATCGTTAATGTTAGCTTGATTGTCGCCTACATTCTTTTCAATTCGATGCTCTAACATCTTTTCACCATAGTAATAAATTACATAGTGAAAATCTGGGCAGTCAGATTTTAGTTTTTTCCAAGGTTCGTAAGCCGCATCGTAATTCTTTACTTTGGCGTGCTCACTGAAGATAGAGAGTACGGTAGCGCACTCTAGATCGTCGTATTGCGCATTGGCCAGCCCCAAGGTCGCCAAAAACGCAATCAGTAGTGTGGTAACTTTCTTTCTCATCTCTCTCTAATTTATGTTAGTTATACTTTCTCTTTTGGAACCACCGATCGTTTAAAGATACGCTTAAACGAACATTCACATAGTTCTCTTGAATCAAGCTGGCGTTTGTAGTGCCACGTCTTCCCAACTCAAAACCGAGGTTGATGTTGGAAAAGTTTCTCGATATTGGTAACCCTACTCCAAAAGATATGCCAAAATCATTAATCTGTTCTCCGTTCACCACCAAACCTGTGTCTTCGTAGCGCAAACCTGCACGATATACAACACGACTCCAGTAGCTGGTGAAAGAATCGTATTTGGGGATATAAAATCCTCCAATTGAAGCTCTTAAGCCGTCTTCAAAAATAACATTATCGTTTACATTAAAAAAACGATCTTCGAAATGGCTGTTCTGATTGAAGAAATAATTAGCTCCTACAAACCACTTTTTTTCTTTTCCATAGCCAAAGCCCAGCGACATACTATAAGGGATGTCTACTTCGGTTCGTACCTGATCACCAAGATCTACCTCCTGTTCGGAAACGATCAGCACAGAACCCAAGGTGTTGATACGTGACAAAGTTTGTCGGTTTTCCGATTGCAGCTTATGCTCAAAGTTATAGACAACGTTACTTGTCCAGTATTTGTCATTACTCAGCGGCTGACGATAATTCATCCCTAGCGTGAAATCGAAACCATTTAAGTTAGATGCATAATCGTTCACGGTACCAAACTCCACATCTTCGATAGAAATGGTGCTTGAATTTTGGATCGATCCAAAATTGTAACGCCCGGTAGCGCCAAAACTCAATTTGTCAGTAATGGCATAGCCCGCAGAAAGGAAAATCTCGTTCAATCCCCCTTCACCAGAGAAGGTTTCGGTTTGCCCTTGATCTTCGTTGAATTCTCCCCGACTGCGAAGTTGGTAACCTACCGCAGTTCTGGGTGCGATCCCAAAACTCACTGCCATTTTGTTCGTGATTGGAAACGCAATAGCTAGATAATCAACTGAAGCGGATTCATCACTTGCCGATTGTGTTTCATTCTTCAATCCTAGTCTATTGTAATTGATCCCAACAGAATAGTTGGTCAGCTTCAATTGCGCTAAAGAAGAAGGATCCTGAAGATTGAGGTGAATACTATCGGCAAACACGCTAATACCACCCATGGCTCGGTTTTCGTGTGTTCCTCTAAATTGAAAATCGCCAATGCCATTATACGAATAAGGCGAGGCAGTGCTTTCTTGTGCTAGCCCCAACATCGGAAGCCCCAGCATCAGTACAAGAAAAATACGTCCTATCATTGATTCTTGTTGTATTCCAGAATGTGATTCATCCCAATAAGTAGAAAATTGGGAATGGCAAATATGGTATTTTTTAGCCGTTCCGCCAAGAATGGAGCATCTCCACCTGTTAAAATCACTGTTAAATCGTCATAATTAACATCATATTTGGAGATCATGCCTTCGATTTCCACCAGAACACCTTGAACCACGCCCACATGCATGGAGCTTGCGGTACTGGTTCCCAAAAAAGTTTCGGGGTCTTCAAGTTTGAGTAGCGGAAGCCCAGCTGTTTGGGTATGCATGGCCTTGTAGCGCATTTGCAATCCTGGAGCAATCGCTCCGCCTAAGTACACAGCATCCGCTCGCATGAAGTCGTAGGTGATACAGGTGCCTGCATCGATAACGAGTACATGTTGTTG
>CAWUKP010000232.1:0-4580 GCA_963922975.1 uncultured Spongiivirga sp.
GCATATGTGGCGCATGGCGATATCGCTAACCGACCTATTAAAGAAGTGATGAGTGCACCTTTTCCTATTGTAAGTGCTCATACTTCAATCGAAAAACTGACTTCGCATATTACCAAAGAAAACCAAGCAGTGCTGGTGGATTTGGGAGATGGACACTATCAAATTGTTACCAAGCAAGATATCATTAAAGCGGTGAGCTGATATTTTTTGTATTTCTCTTGTCAGATTTCTCGCAGAGTTTGTAACTTGGAGCAAACCTACCTAACCATTATGAAACAATTCCTCCGGCAAGTAGGATGGTTCAACGTAATGCTGTTGATAGTCGTCCTCTCCATTATCGTGGTGGCCGAATACACCTTTTTACAAGGAAAAAAGCTAGACGCCGTATTTCTCGGTCTCTGGGCGCCTACCATTCTCGGATTCATGAACTATTTTAAAATCCGCAGAAGATGAATTTAATCCTTGCATATTCTCTATTTGTTGGAGCACTTTTTGTAGTGTGGTTGGTGATGGTTATTGTAGCTTACAATAAGAATTACAACGAACACGACTAGACCGCTAAACGGGCTAATAATGCCCTTTCTTTCGATACTGAAGCGATTGCCTGTTATGCGCTAGTAAGACTTCTCGGTTTTTGAGGTACAGTCGTAGCGAACGAAGTACTCCTTCTTTTTGAAGACTGTTAAGATGTTTGTACGCGGGTCTGGGGATGAGATCGCTCCAACGTGCTTTCAAGGTGTTGTCAAGGGCGATTCTCAGGTAACAATGATCTTCAAAATTCAAGTCGGGATACTGTGCTACCAATTGATCAGGTAGCTGTTGATAGAAGTGTTTTGCGCTTGAAATCGTTGAGTTATTGGGCAATTGTAAAGTGTTTTTGAAGTTTCAAAAAAAATAAAAGTTAATTATTTTTTAAATATATCGGTCGTTGAACATCTCAAGATTAAATTTAAATAAAAAAGCCATGAAACTATTTGAAAGAGTGGAAGCATTTGAAAAAATGAAAATGTCTCACATGTCAACAAGCGATCGAGTAGTAGCGTCTCGCGAGGCGAAAGCATTGGTACTCGGTTTGAACGAAATCTACAAAGAAAGTAATGATCCTGAAATCATGGACCTGATGAAATCCATTACCGAGAAAAAGCGCAAAATTGAAAAGCGTTTAAAAGGAAGACTCGTAGCTTAATTCTAGGATATTTAGTACCTCTATGGAAGGGTCTAAAAATGTTTTTGGCCAACCCTTACTACCGTGCTGTACAGCGCCAGCAACGGGCTATTTCCGAGACGGTTATTGCAGAACTGCAGCGCATGATGCGGGCACTCATGTAGTCTGCGCCCTCATGACCGCCGAATTCTTGGCGTTCACTAAGTCTAAAGGCAATGACCTAAGCACCCCAATTCCCCAGTGGAGCTTCCCTGGATTAAAAGCTGGAGACAAATGGTGCTTGTGCGTGTCTCGTTGGAAACAGGCTTGGAAAGCTGGTGTGGCTCCTCCAGTATTGCTGGAAGCCACAGACGAAAAAGCCTTACAGTATGTAAGTTTAGACGCCCTAGTGCATCATGCATATCAACAAAACAACTGGAATAACTTATGAAATTATTGAAAAAGGCCAAGGTAGCCGGTAATGAAGCGACCACCGTTTCGTCTCCTAGGGAAAGCATCTACGATATTGAAATACAGGATTTGAAAGGAGAACCCATCCACTTCAAAAGTTTTCAAGGAAAGCATTTACTTTTTGTGAATGTAGCTTCCAAATGCGGATTCACCAAGCAATACACAGCGCTCCAGGAGTTATATGAAAAATATGAAGGGAAGTTGGAAATTATCGGGGTTCCCTGCAATCAGTTCGGTAGACAAGAGCCTGGTACGTCGGCCGAAATCCAATCTTTTTGTGAGTTGAATTACGGGGTTACCTTCCCCATTGCGGAAAAGGTAAATGTCAAAGGCGCCGAAAAACATCCGCTCTATCAATGGCTCACCCGCAAGGATTTGAATGGTCAGAAGAGCTCGACGGTCAAATGGAATTTTCAAAAATATCTGGTCGACGAAAACGGAAACTTAATTGACTACTTCCTTTCCACAACCAATCCTATGAGTTCAAAGATTACTAAGTACTTATAGCAATAACTATCGATCCTAGAATTTCAGTACCGTATGTCCCTTGTCAAGGTCGTCTACCAATGCCTTGAGCGAAGTGTTCTCCAGCATACACTTTAGTTTAAAGCGAATTTCCTTGAACTGTTCATGGATAGGACAGGGCCTTTCTTCATCGCAGACCTCCAGACCTAGTCCGCAGCCTTGATAGATGTTGTCTCCGTCTATGGCGTTTACAATTTCGGCTAACGTAATCTGCTCACTTTTTCCAGCAGGAAGATAAAAACCTCCCTGCGCACCTCTAGAACTCTGGATGAGTTGGTGATGCACCAAACGCTGTAAAATTTTACTGGTGAAAGCCAAAGGCGAGTCAATATCTTTGGCAATCTCCTTTACCCTGAGGCGCTGCCCTTCAGAAGATTTTTGAGCAATAAATATAGCGGCTTTGATGCCGTACTCACAGGCTTTTGAAAACATATCGATAATTCGAGCGTAAAAGTAAAAAGAAGTTCGAATTTAATTAGGACTTTTTTATCCGAATATGACAAATATCATCTTTTCGCCAAGTGTACCAAGCTAATTTTGGGAAAAATAATACACCATGGAAATGGTCTAAACCAACAAACCACCTATGAGAAAATTAGCAATACTATCAATACTATTAGGGCTGGGTACTCTTGTTGCTTGCGGCGGAAAAGAAGAGAAAAAGGAAGAGAAGTTTAGCTACGAAACCACCAAGACCAATAAGACAGCCGAAGCTGAGACCAATGCTGACGAAAGTGAAACTCCTGCTTCCGAAAGGATAACACTTGATCAGAAAGGGGTAGGTAAGATCAAAGAGCTTAAGCTAGACCCTACCATAGACCAAGAAATGGTAACTCGTGGAGCGGCCATTTTCAAGACCAATTGCACTGCATGTCATAAGGTGGATAAGCGTTTTATTGGTCCTTCACCTAAAGGAATCATGAAACGCCGAAGCCCGGAGTGGATCATGAATATGATCTTAGACCCAGAACTCATGGTAGAACAAGACCGATGCGCCAAAGATTTGCTTGTCGAATTCAACGGAGCTGCGATGGCTAACCAGAACATGACGGAGGAGCAGGCCAGGGATATACTCGAATACTTCAGAACCCTTGAATAATTACACAACCTCCATATTATGAAAACAATTCAACGATTTTTCTTGAGCCTAGTGATAGGTTCTTTCCTCGTGCTTGGCGCATGTAAAGGAAACACCGAAACTACAGGTTCAGACAACAATGCGGCCAGCGAAAAGCAGGCACCAACCGAGAAGCAAGGACAAGCCTTCATCAAAGATGATGGTTCTACACCCAATGTATTACAAATCGCTATCGGGTCTCCAGATCATACGACACTGGTAGCTGCTGTTCAGGCGGCCGACTTGGAGAATGCCTTAGTCAATGCCGGTCCTTTGATGGTCTTTGCGCCCACAAATGAAGCTTTTGATGCGTTGCCTGAAGGCACGGTAGATGACTTATTAAAACCTGAGAATAAAGATGCTTTAGCCAACATTTTGAAGCATCATGTTACGCCGGGTAACTACAGTAAAGACTTTTTAAAAAACTTTAAAAAGTTAGGACAAGCCAACGACCAAAATACGACGGTAGAGGTGAAGGGAGATGATGTATATGTAGGCGGCGCCAAAATTATTGGTAGTGTCAAAGCAGGTAATGGTATCGTTCATGTCGTAGATAAAGTGATCCTACCTCCTACACAGTAATACACAAACTGAATTCAAAATAATGTCTTCTAAAATAGTTCCAATGAAAATAGTTCAAATCACTAAGTTTGCCTTTTCAGGGCTGTTCGTGTCGTTGCTGCTTATAGGCTGCAATAACCAGCAGGGAAAAGGAAGCAATGGCGCACTGAATTCAAGTGCGGCAGAAAAAGTATATGTAGCACCTGGTCAGCAAGATGAATTTTATGCTTTCTTATCAGGTGGGTATAGCGGCAATCTAACGGTTTACGGTCTGCCCTCAGGGCGAATGTTCCGAGAGATTCCAGTATTCTCACAGTTTCCAACATCAGGATATGGGTATTCAGAGGAAACGAAGCCCATGTTGAACACCTCTCATGGTTTTGTGCCTTGGGATGACCTTCACCACCCTGACATTTCACAGACCAATGGAGAACTGGATGGTCGATGGATTTTTGTGAACGGAAATAACACGCCTCGCATCGCACGGGTAAGTTTGAGCACCTTTGAGACGGAGGAGATCATCGAAATTCCGAACAGTGCTGGTAACCACAGTTCTTCATTCATTACTGAGAATACCGAATACGTCGTGGCTGGAACCCGTTTTTCAGTGCCGGTGCCGCAACGAGACATGCCCATTAGCGAATACAAAGGAAACTTTAAAGGCGCTTTGACATTCATCGGTGTAGAGCCTGAACACGGACATTTGGATATTAAATTCCAGCTGATCATGCCAGGATTCAACTATGACTTGTCACATCCTGG
>CAWUKP010000233.1:0-4576 GCA_963922975.1 uncultured Spongiivirga sp.
CTTCAGCCATTCAGATGAATCAACAGTTGAACGCCAAGGCCTTCACGCATGGGAACCAGATTTACTTCAACAAAGGCCAATACCAACCAAATAGATCGGAAGGCAAGAAACTCTTGGCGCACGAACTGACACATGTAGTACAGCAAAGAGGAGTCAACACCATTCAAAGACAAGAACAAGCTGATGAAGTGGATGCGCAAGAAATGCATCATAACGCCCAGGGTGTTAATTATCAACAGGTCGATGAGGTAATAAGTGAATTGGAAGACGAATTGGAAATCCCTCGAGAAGGTTGGACTGGAAGAATTAGATGGAACGGAGCCTTAAGGGAGCGAACTATTGGAGCGCTGCGTAACGGAAGGATATTTATCTACGGTCTATTACAATCTATGACAGAGCGAAGAAGCAGACGTTATGCTGAACAATTGAACAGACTTCGCGAAACAGATTATCTAGTAGACCCAGCTCTGACATTGGCCATCGCTTGGCGCGAAGGTGGTAGGAATATTTTTCCAGGCAGAGGGACTGTCAACTCCTTAACAGCTGGCGGGTTAGACAATCTCTTTCATTTGCAACAAACCAGAGGTCAACGTTCGATGGTTCGTGCATTGATGGATTCCATGATTACCACTGGAGAGCGCTTATTAGCTTCTCAAACTGAGCTTGAAGCACAAATGCGGGCACAGGGGGCTGAGGAGATCAACGACGAGACCATTGCAGAGTATCAAGAAAGTATGGAAAATCTCGTGAGCACTGCAAGACGCTACAGAAGAAGCGGTGGTGAATTGAGATATCGTGGATTTTTACCAGATAGTTTCCCACAATTGGCTTTGGCAAGAACCACACGCGGGGTTTTCACGCCAAGTGAACGGGGAAGGTTGCAGCTTCCTGCTATGCTTCCCACGGATAGAGCCTTGGAAGCCTACGGCGCCGTCATTGCATTGGCCAGAGATCGCTTCTTAACCTACGCCGAAGAAGTCAGTTGGCAAACACGAGCGCAGATCGAAGAAAACATTTCGACCAGAGCTATGCGATTTTGGACCATGTTGTTCTTTGCAGGAACTGGTTGGGGGCGAGACATGGTTGCCTGGTGGATACGAAATGGTGGGGATGTGTTCATGATTCCCCATGCATTACCAAGAGGAAGAAGGCTGGATAGAAATATTCCTCAGGGAATGCCAGGATCCGGACTTACCCACATAGCAAGGGGGCTCGTTACAGTTATGGAGGCAGAAGCTTTGGAGCGCATCCTATTCCCTGAACAGGCGCCAGCAACCACCACACAACCCGCCCCAACTATCTCAAGCGCTCAACCTACGCAACAAGAAGGTCTGGGTAGGCAACTTTCTAATCCAACAACTACAACAACTGAAACCGCCGAAGGTTTGACCACCCCTGCGCCGAGCAATTCTCAAGAAATGGGTCGTAACCTAAGTGCTCCTTAAATCCACAACTAAAGCAACTATGCGGTCTTCATTGAAAACGGAAAAATACCCTACATGGGAAAGTTAAAGTAGTGTACCTTGAAAATGTTGCATACGTCTAAACCACATAACACCAAGAGTCAGCCCAGTCAGCATCAGCAGCGTGATAAGGAAGCACCATTCATTCAACCCAAACTAAAGATCGGTAGTCCGAATGACCGCTACGAAAGAGAGGCCGATCAGATGGCTGAAACAGTGATGCAAAGAGCAGAGATCTCTGTGAAACCCACTTCCGTTCAACGCAAATGCGAGGATTGTGAAGAGGAAACGCTTCAAATGAAAACCAATAGTGGATCAGTACCTGATCTTCAAAAAGCAGCAACCACAAGTTCCCTGGAACAGCAATTACAGCAATCAAAAGGTAACGGTCAAGCTTTAAGTAGGGATACCTCGACAGCGATGAGTCAAGCCTTTGGACAAGACTTCAGTAAGGTTCAGGTGCATACTGACAGTAAGGCCATTCAGATGAATCAACAATTGAATGCCAAGGCCTTCACCCATGGTAATCAGATTTACTTCAACAAAGGCCAATACCAACCAAATAGATCGGAAGGCAAGAGACTCTTAGCTCATGAGTTAACGCACGTTGTGCAACAAGGAAAATCTTCGTCACAACATATTCAACGACAGGTAAATCCTCAGGCAAATACTGTTCCTGCTGCTTTGATTGGAACACCAGAACCTACAATGGATCCCAGATTGATTACGAGTAATTCCAGAGATAATCTTATCGTTCAAGTAGCTGAGTTCAGACTACCACTAGATTGGCAAGTGAATATGAATATTCCGCCGAGCACATTACGGGAGTGGAAAGTTGGCACGTATCAAACAATGCATATCATCGAACAACAAAATTGTTATCGCCCTATTGAAGGAGAAACAACACACATTATAAACAGATTTCAAACTCCTGTGTTTAAGAGAAGACAAGGGCAACGTCGTACCACTTTATTTGATTTTGAGGATACACAAACTCTGAGTCTTGTTCCAGCCCATGGAATCGTAAGAACTAGTATGCTAGATAGGCCAGGATTAAGTAGTAATACCCATGTGTTCCGACGAGTACCCAATGCAGAACTTGGAACTCAATTTGTAGAGATTTCTAAATCCACCTATTTTGTAGATTTTTATGCGCGTGCTATTGTTGAGCACACACCCACCAATAGGTTCATACCACTATGGCTGACCGCGTGGAGAGTAGAAGCGAATATGTTTCATGAAAATCCAGGAGGTTCTTCTTCCTTTGTTACTACGGAAGGTAATCCGTATGTTGCTGAAATAGTTTCATCCGAGAGAATTAATGGCAACCTCATGTCGAAAAGTGCACTACCCCCAGGTTTGATACCCACTTCGGAAAGCCCGATTGAAGAATCTTGGGATGCTCACTGCTATCCTGTAACTCGCTAGTTTATTAAATAGACTCTTTGATCAGCTCATATTCTTGAACAATCTCTTCCACAATCGCACGCACCGGTTTAATTTCGTCAATCAACCCAGAAATCTGGCCAATTTCTAATTCCCCCTCCTCTAAATCCCCTTCAAACATGCCTCGTTTGGCACGGGCTCTCCCTAAAAGGGTTTTTAGTTCTTCTACGGTTGGGCCCTTTTGATACAAAGCCTGTACTTCTTGGTAAAATTTATTTTTGATCAAGCGCACTGGCGCTAATTCTTTTAAGGTGAGTTGAGTGTCTCCTTCTTTCGCATCAACCACAGCTTGCTTGAAGTTTATGTGTGAGGAGGCTTCTTCGCTGGCTACAAAACGACTGCCAATTTGTACGCCATCGGCTCCCAATACCATGGCGGCTAGCATTCCACGTCCTGTGGCAATACCTCCCGCAGCAATCAAAGGAATCTTGAGTTGTTGTTTCACCATGGGTATCAAGGTAAAGGTGGTGGTCTCCTCTCGCCCATTATGCCCTCCTGCCTCAAAACCTTCAGCAACCACTGCATCGACTCCTGCTTCTTGTGCCTTTAAAGCGAATTTCACACTGCTCACTACATGCACCACAGTAATGCCACGTTCTTTGAGCCAAGCGGTCCAAGTCTTTGGGTTTCCCGCAGAAGTAAATACAATTTTCACGCCTTCCTCTGCAATGATTTCCATGATCTTTTCGATGTCTGGATATAACATCGGTACATTCACCCCGAAAGGTTTATCGGTAGCTTTTCTACATTTCTGAATATGCTCTCGAAGCACTTCTGGATACATAGAGCCCGCACCCAGCAAGCCCAAAATTCCTGCATTGCTCGCTGCGGAGGCTAGACGCCACCCGCTGGCCCAAATCATACCTGCTTGTACAATGGGATATTGAATATCAAAAAGTTGGGTGATGCGATTGTTCACTGGGTTTTGACAAATTTGAAGGTTGTAGCTGTGTTTCCTCCTTCAAAAGTAGCAAAATAAAGTCCGCTGTTCAGTGTTTCTATATTTACATTAGGACGATCTTGGCTGATCATTGCTTCGTGAGTTTTTCTACCAAAGGCGTCAAAAATAAGGAGCGTTCCTTCTTGCGCGCCTTCACCAAAACGAAATGAAAGCGTAGTAACTACAGGATTTTCTAACAGTTGTATTCCTTGAACCAACGTTAGCTCTTCATCCCCTAAAATACTGTTTAAAGCGAGCTCAAAGTCAGGAATACCAAAGCCCAATTGATTTGTTGGGCTGTTGTATTGCGTCGAAACCTGGCGTATAATTTGCATGATTTCCACATTGGTCAAGGAAGGATCAGATTGCCATAAGCAAGCGATGGCTCCAACCATGATGGGCGATGAAAACGAAGTGCCATTGGCAGTTCCCAAACTATTAGAAGCGGTAATGATGGCCGCACTTCCACCCATGGCCATAGCATCAGGCTTTACACGATTGTCGGCCGTAGGTCCACGAGAACTGAAAGAAACATACGAGCCGGAAGCGTCAACTGCACCCACAGAGAAAGCACCCGCAGCGTCGGCAGGAGCAGTGATGATACCCCAAGAAGTATTTCCTGAATTTCCTGCAGAGTTGACCACCAGCATTCCTTTTTCAGCAGCTGTATTGGCTCCTTGGGAAATAAAGGTGGTAGTACCATTCATATCTGCAGGAGTGTTGTGGT
>CAWUKP010000234.1:0-4551 GCA_963922975.1 uncultured Spongiivirga sp.
GCTTTTTTGTAGGCAACTTCATCGCTGATGAAAATTACGACCACAGCGATCTAGGACTTTTATTCCGCAATAATTTCAACAATTTCATATGGCGCCTTTCCTATGAAACCTTCAAGCCTACCAAAAGATACAACAGACTGGAATACACCCTCTACGGCTCGCATCGGCGTTTGTTTAGCCCAAGTGTACATACCAGAAGTGATATTGGCTTCCGTACTTTTTTCTTCACCCCTAACCGTTTGGCGTACGGGACCAATGTGAATTTCAACACGGAAGAAAAGGACTATTTTGAACCGCGTATCGACGGCAGGTTTGTACGCTTTGAGGCGAATGTGGGCGGGAATGCCTTTATTTCTACAGACTACCGTAAAAAGTTCGCTTTTGATATATCTATCGGACACCGACAGTGGCTTCAGGAGGCCAATGAACAACAGCGCCGAGCGTATTTTCTTTCTATAGCACCGAGGTATCGATTCTCAGACGAATTTCTTTTGGTGCTCAGCAGTGAATACTTTATTCGCGCGAACGATTTTGGCTATTTCGACGATAATGGAACGGATGTTTTTCTAGGTTTGAGGGATGTGAGAAGTTTAGAGAATGCCATCAGTGCCAGTTATAATTTTGATCCGTATAAAGCCTTAAATCTTACGTTTCGAAACTTTTGGAGTACAGCGAATTATGATCAGGAAGAATTTTACGTACTCAATCAAGACGGCACACTGGACGAGATTGCTTATGATCCGGAGGATGAAAACAACGTGAATCCAAACAGAAACTTCAACATTTGGAATCTAGACCTTAGCTTTCGTTGGCGCTTTTCACCGGGTAGCGAAGCTATTTTGCTCTATCGAAACAGTATCTTCAATGAAGACGAACGCGCAGCAGACAATTATCGGCAAAGTCTACAAACCCTTTTTGAGCAGCCTATTCGGCATAATGTCTCACTGCGAATTGTATACTTCTTAGACGTGAACAACATCAAGCAGTCCTTTAAAAGTTAGATTTTACAGATTTACAAAAATGTGGTTTCTTTGAAGCTTATGATTCAAGCCAAGAACATACATAAGAATTTTAATGGCCTTGAAGTAATCAAAGGAGTCGATTTACAGATCGAAGCGGGTGAGATCGTCTCCATTGTAGGCGCCTCAGGTGCTGGAAAGACCACCCTACTCCAAATTTTAGGCACACTGGATTCACCATCCAATAACGATGCTCAGTTGACCATCAACGAAACCAAAGTGGTAGGTCTCAGAGACAAAGCATTGGCAAAGTTCAGAAACGACCATATTGGTTTTATCTTCCAGTTTCATCAATTACTTCCTGAATTCACTGCCTTGGAAAATGTGTGTATTCCCGCCTTTATTGCAGGTATGGACAAAACCGAAGCCACGACTAGGGCTCAAGAGCTTTTGGCATACTTAGGCCTTTCGGACCGGGCCAACCATAAACCCGATGCGCTTTCTGGTGGTGAACAACAACGTGTTGCCGTAGCACGGGCCCTTATGAATAAACCTTCTGTAATTTTGGCCGATGAACCGAGTGGCAATTTGGATTCAGAATCTGCGGAGCGACTGCATCAACTCTTTTTCGACCTGCGTGATCAATTTGGTCAAACCTTCGTGATTGTTACACACAATAAAGAACTTGCCGATATGGCCGACCGTAAGTTGGTAATGCAAGACGGTTTGATTCAATAACACTTCTCTCCATTTATCAAAATCATAAAGCAATCCGTTACATCATATGTAGTGTTTGCAGTAATTATTTTCGTTACATCTCCCTGAATTACAAATACTTAAATATTTTTCCGCTAAAATAAAAGCTTGCAGGGGTAACAATTTGTACAGACTGTTGATATAAGGCCGTAATAAAACTAATTTAAATCAATAGTCATGAAAAAGTATGTTTTAAAATTTGCTTTACTGGTTTTCGTAATGGGCATCGTTAGTTGTTCCAAAGACGACGACACGCCTGATACTCCTGGCGTTACTTCCTATGAAGTTGTTGGGGCGTGGGATTGTGAACTTGGAGATAGTTGCGAAGACCTCTACGAGTTTGATTTCAAAGCTGGAACAAAGATTTCCATTAGCATTGAAGAAATTGATGGCAGTTCTGTAGTGTCGCTAGATCTTTCGTTGCATATCGCCGGAACCAACATCCTGACCAATGGAGACATCACGTATTACGGCTGTACGGGTCAGGACGAAAGTGTAGCCTTGGCCAACATTCTGCTGAATGATGCAGGAAAGTATCATTTAAAAGTTGCTCGAGATTGGGGCTTAAGTGCGGGTGCTGATGGCAATTACAAGTTGACCATCATTGCTGACACCCCTTTTGAAGCAGTGGGGTTAACCGCGGACGATGATCTCGATCCCAATTACGAACGCGAGTGTCTATAACAGCTTAAAGAAAGACTCCACAACTGGAGTCTTTTTTTTGGTTCAGGGGTATCCATTACTTTTGTGAGCCAGATTTATGACTAAGGAACAAGCACATACGATGAGCGCCCAAGCATTAAAGGATTTTCTAGACGAAAAGGCGCATCAATACAATCATCCTCGTTTCATTCAAAGTGACCCCATTCAGATTCCACATCAGTTTTCACAAAAAGAAGACATCGAAATTATTGGGTTTTTGACGGCCACTATCGCCTGGGGAAATCGTAAGAGCATCATCAATAACGCTCAGCAATTGGTAGAAATGATGGGGCATTGTCCTTATGATTTCATTCTGCATCATACGTCAGAAGATCTTAAAGTGCTACCCTATTTCGTGCATCGTACCTTTAATGGAGAAGATTTAAGGTATTTCTTTAAGGCATTACAACATCTCTATCACAAACATGGTGGCTTAGAAGCACTGTTTCTGCGTTTCGCGGAAGCAGATTCATTGCAAACCAGCATTTCAAAGTTCAAAGAGATTTTCTTCGAGCTACCACATCCAACGAGAACTACCAAACACATCTCCGATCCTTTGCGTGGTTCGGCGGCAAAGCGTATCAATATGTTTTTAAGATGGATGGTCAGGAATGACAAGGCTGGTGTTGACTTCGGAATTTGGAACTCCCTTTCTCCTACTCAACTTTCGTGTCCGCTAGATGTACACACTGGAAACGTGGCTCGCAAACTAGGCATCCTAACCCGCAAACAAAACGACGCAAAGGCACTTCAAGAGTTAGATCGCAACTTGAGAGCCATGGACCTTGAAGACCCAGTGAAATATGACTATGCTCTTTTCGGCCTAGGTGCTTTCGAGGATTGGTAGGTAGCACTCAAAGGTGCTTCCTCGAGTAAGTGGGTGTTTTAACCCCTTAAAAATCAGGCAATCCACTTTTTTGGGTACCTTATGCTTTTATTGCTTTGCGATTGTTCAACCAATAATAGTAAACATCATGAAAAAAATCCTCCCTTTATTTTGGACCTTGTCCGCAGTACTACTTTGCGTTGCATGTAGTAGTGACGATGATGGTCCTAGCGGAATTACCTTGTTTGAGGTAAATGGTATGTGGGATTGTGCTCAAAGTGAATCCTGCCAAGACGTCTATGAATTTCAATTTCAAGCAGGTACGCGTGTTAGTTTTTTTATTGAAGACGTTACAGGCAGCTCCGTAGTGCGATTGGCTGTGCACGCGCCGAATATTCCTTTAGGTGGAACCAATGTGCTGACAGGTAATGCCTTAGAATTACAGTGTGAAGGACAGGATGAGGAAACGGGCGATCCTAATTTGGTACTTTCTACTACGGGTGTCTACCAATTTGTAGTCACCAGAGATTGGGGTTTGAGTGCTGGTTTTGATGGTACTTATCAAATGACCATTATTTCTGATACTCCTTTTCAAGAACTCACACAAACAGTTGATGATGTAGACTCTTTATCTCTAGGCACTGATTGTCCGTAAACGATAAAGTTTTCTAAAACGAATCCTGCATGCGCTTGAATCTGCTATATTTGACAAACTTTTGTCAAGCGCATGCAGTTTCAAAATCCAGGGATCCTTTGGGGCTTATTACTACTCTTAATTCCCATACTGGTACATCTTTTCCAACTTCGCCGCTTTCAGAAGGTTCCGTTTACCAATGTGAAGTTTCTAAAGAAAGTTGCACTGCAAACACGGAAGAGTTCGCAATTAAAAAAGTGGTTGGCGTTACTTTTTCGCTTGCTCGCCATCGCCTGCATCGTATTGGCCTTTGCGCAACCGTTTACTACTAGTGACGACTTCGATGACCAACCCAAAGAAACCGTCATTTATGTAGACAATTCATTCAGTATGTCTGCTAGAGGTCAAAAGGGGCCCTTATTCAAACGCGCGGTTCAAGAGTTGCTGAATTCCATCCCAGAAGATCTAGAATTTTCTTTGATGACCAATACGCAAGTGATTGAGCACACTGAGAAAGCATCCATTTGGGAAGAACTGCAAAACATGCCGTATACAGCCACGCAGCTTTCACTGTCTACTATCCTTACCAAAGCTGAAAATCTCAAGCGTAATAAAAATACCAAACAACGTTTGTTGTTGGTTTCTGACTTCCAGAAAAGATATCCAAACGAATC
>CAWUKP010000235.1:0-4549 GCA_963922975.1 uncultured Spongiivirga sp.
GAAGTACTTTTTGTAGAACAAATCCATACCGCTTTTAAATCGCTTCAAATACACCTGATCTTTCGCTGTACTTTCTCCTTTGAAATGAAGGACTGTTGCCTTTGAAGTATAGTAATTATGGAATCCCTTTTGCTGCACGGTATACGATAAGTCAATGTCTTCACCATACATAAAATAACGCTCATCGAAGCCGCCCACCTGCTCATAGACGGCTCTTTTCAAAAACATGAAAGCTCCGACCAAAACATCCACTTCTCCCGTTTGATCTTGTCCTAAACGCGAAGCATAATATTTACCAAATAGCCGTGAGGATACTTTATACAACCCTGAAAAACGGGTAAAGGCCACCCATGGTGTGGGAAGACCACGTTTGCTTTCAGGCAGAAACGCACCGCGTCCGTCGATCAGCTTGGCACCTACGATACCTGCGCTTTGGCGTGCTTCAGCAAATTGAAGCATTTCGGCAAATGTATCTTCACTGACTACGGTATCTGGATTTAAAATGCAAATGTACTCACCAGTGGCATGCGACACGCCTAGGTTATTTCCCTTGGGAAACCCTAGATTTTCAGTATTCGCCACCAGCTTGACCCCAGGGAAGCGCTCTTTGACCATTTCCACACTGCCATCTGAAGAGGCGTTGTCGACTACAATGATTTCCGCCTCCATTCCAGCAAGCGCCGCCTGCACGCTATGCAAACAGAGCTCTAGAAAGTAACGCACGTTGTAGTTTAAAATGACTACGGATAGCTTCATCCAGAGTTTTTAAGAGAATTCTCGAAAGGAACGCGATTAATTATGCTACGCCCTAAGGTGACCTGATCTGCGTATTCGAGCTCGTCGCCAACAGCAATCCCGCGTGCAATGGTTGAGATATTCACCTCGTAACCATCTAGTTGCCTAAATATGTAGAAGTTGGTAGTATCTCCTTCAATCGTTGGGCTCAGCGCGAAAATAACCTCCTTGACTTGACCTTCTTTCACTTTTTCTACCAAAGAAACAATGGTGAGATCATGAGGACCAATACCGTCGATAGGAGAAATTTTTCCGCCCAGTACATGATAAAGCCCTTGGAATTGAGAAGTGGCTTCAATGGCCATCACATCTCGAATGTCTTCAACCACACAAATCACCTCTTTATGGCGTTTTGGATTCTGGCAGATTTGACAAAGCTCCGTATCGGAGATGTTGTGACAGCTTTTGCAATACCGAATCTCCTGTCGTAGTAACGAAAGTGCCTCAGAAAGTGCGGTTGTCTGCGTAGCTGGTTGCCTTAGCAGATGTAGCGCCAAGCGCAGTGCTGTGCG
Organism: uncultured Spongiivirga sp.; assembly: GCA_963922975.1. Lineage (GTDB taxonomy): Bacteria > Bacteroidota > Bacteroidia > Flavobacteriales > Flavobacteriaceae > JANQRC01. Next base: position 1,308 of record CAWUKP010000235.1, read on the forward strand.
TTTGCCGATTCCTGGCAATAACGAAATTTCGTTAACGGCGTTCTCTAAAAGTTTAGACGAAAATTCCATGGAGGACAAAGATAACGGATTTGAAAAGTCATGACGAAGAATGTGACAAGGTTTCCTATATTTGAGTCCATGCAACCTACTCAGATACTTTTGCTCATCGGCGCCTATTTTGGGCTGTTGATGCTCATCTCCTATTTCACAGGAAAAAAAGGAACCAACGAAGATTTTTTTCAGGCCAGTAAGCAATCGCCTTGGTATTTGGTCGCCTTCGGAATGATTGGAGCCTCCTTAAGCGGGGTCACCTTCATTTCTGTACCTGGTTGGGTGCGCGACAGTCAATTTGGCTATATGCAAGTGGTATTTGGCTATCTCATAGGCTATTTTGTGATTGCCTACGTCTTAATGCCGATCTATTATCGATTGAATGTCACCTCTATTTACGAGTATCTCGGCGATCGCTTTGGAGTGGTTAGCCATAAAACCGGAGCTTTCTTTTTCTTTATCTCCAGAGTATTGGGTGCCAGTTTTAGACTGTACCTAGTAGCCATTGTTTTGCAAAAATTTGTTTTTGAAGAAATTACCATCTTCGGAAGTCCATGGCCCTTTACCCTCACGGTGGTGCTTTCTATTATTATGATTTGGCTGTATACGTTTAGAGGAGGGATCAAAACTATAGTCTGGACAGACACCTTACAAACGCTTTTTATGTTGATTGCGGTTAGCGTGGCTATCGTGATGATTTTAAAAAATTTGGATTGGACCTTCGCTGAGTTTTTGAGTTCTGATGAACTGAAACAGTACAATCAACTACTCTTTACAGATAGTTTTCTAGCGAAGAATCACTTCGTGAAACAATTCTTAGGAGGCATGTTCATTGCTATTTGTATGACAGGATTGGACCAGGATATGATGCAGAAGAATTTGACGTGTCGAACCTTAAAGGATGCTCAGAAAAACATGATCAGTTTTAGTCTTGTGCTACTGGTTGTCAACTTCTTTTTCTTGCTGTTAGGTGGTTTGCTATTCATCTATGCGGAACAACATGGTGTCACGATTCCAGAGTTGTATGGTAAACAAAAAACAGACTTACTCTTTCCAGAAATTGCCATTAACGGACAGTTAGGGCTCAGTCTCGGTATCTTTTTTCTATTAGGATTGATCGCTGCTGCGTATAGCAGTGCAGACTCCGCCTTGACCTCTTTGACCACCTCTTTTTCCATCGACTTTTTAAATATTGAAGCACGTCCTAAACATTTGCAAAAACAACTGCGCTCTCGAGTGCACATCGCCATGTCCGTCTTGCTCATTGTGGTGGTTGTGATTTTCAACAGTTTGAATAACAAAAGTGTGATCGACGAATTATTGACGGTAGCCGGTTATACCTATGGACCACTGCTGGGTCTTTTCGCCTTCGGAATTTTCACCAAAGGAACCATAAAAGATCGCTGGGTTTGGCTCGTGGCGCTCATCGCGGTGATAGCCACCTATATCATTGCCGAAAACTCCGTCAATTGGTTTGGCGGTTATGCTTTTGGGCTAGAATTACTCATTGTGAACGGCTTGCTAACCTTTTTAGGACTCGTATTGATTCGTAGCCAACAACACTAAAGTACAGGCCACTTCAACTTCAATTCCCTGATCTTGAAGCAATTTGTAGAAGGCAGGGTTTTCAGTTCCAGGGTTAAAAATAACTCGTCTTGGCTCTAAATCAATAAGGTAATCGTAATAGTCTTCTTGACGAGCAGGATTCACATAAAGTGTAACGGTATCCACATCGGGATAAGCAATCAGTTCCGTATCGATAACCACGCCTGAAACGCTTCCCTCTTTGAGACCAAATGCCAAGGTTTCTTGCCGCTTGTCCAGCAATCTACGGATCGCAATATTGGAATATCGCCCAGGATTTGTAGAAGCACCAAAGACCAGTGTTTTTTTCTTCATTTGTTAAAGTGATGTTAAGGCGTGTTAAATGTAGTAACACTGCCTGGCATTCGTCGTCTATTTGGCGTGAAACTTTCACAAAACAACCAATTACATCAATCAAACAACCAATCAACACATGAAAAAGCTATTGCTCTTTTTGGGCCTTTTTAGCATCTTTCTGCTTCATGCCCAAACCTCTGCAAAACCGAGTATTAACGCAGGGGTTATCTCAGGAAAAGTTATCGATCAATCCCTTCAACAACCCATTCCGTACGCCACAGTAGCCATTAAGTCGAAAGCAGACGGCAGCACGCTAACGGGCGCCATAACCAAAGAAGACGGAACTTTTGAACTCAGCGGAGTTCCGGATGGCGAATTAATCGTGGAAGTATCTTTTATCGGTTACAAAGCGTACCGACAAGAAGTGACCATCGGACGTGGTAGCCGAAAACTCAATTTGGGTACCATTGCACTTGAAGAAGACGTCTCAGAATTGGAAGGCGTGGACGTAGTTGCAGAACGTTCCACGATCGAACAGAAAGTAGATCGCAAAGTGATCAATGTGGGAAAAGACCTGACTACCGCGGGTCCAACCGCTTCCGATATCATGAACAATTTACCTTCTGTGAGTGTCGACCAGCAAACTGGTGACATTTCGCTGAGAGGAAATCAGAACGTTCAGGTGATGATTGACGGGAAACTATCTAACATCCCGCCTGCGCAATTGCTTCGGCAAATTCCTTCAACCGCGATCAAGAGTATTGAACTGATCACCAATCCTTCGGCAAAGTACAATCCTGAAGGTATGAGTGGGATTATCAACATCATCTTGCATAAAAACGCCAACCTAGGCTTCAATGGAAATCTCAATCTGGGATTGACCTACGATATCAATGCAAAGTTCAACAGCAATTTAGATTTGAATTACCGCAACGGAAAGTTCAACTTCTACGGAAGCTACGGTAACAATATTGCGAAAAACTCAAATTTTGGTAATGTGTTTCGTCCTGATGATCTTTCCGATCAGCAGTTCGCCTTTCTAGACAATAGCAAGTCGCATTTATTCAAAATTGGGGTAGATTATTATCTAGACGATAAGAATACGCTTTCGGTGTTTACCAACCAAAATTTATTTGATGGTGGCACCACAGGTACTACAGACATTTTGTTCTTTGAGGATCCTTCGCTCGATCTAGCGCAACTCTTCATCAACCAACGAGACAATCTTTCTTCTCAATACAACTTCAATTACAAACGCGACTTCAGCAAAGAAGGGCACAATATTGAGTTGGAAGTGGATTACAACGAAT
>CAWUKP010000236.1:0-4535 GCA_963922975.1 uncultured Spongiivirga sp.
ACGGAATGGACGCGTACCCAGACTTCCGAATGAATCAACACTAACAGTTCAAATAATCCTGCTGAAACAAAAAAGCGGAGGGTGCTGCCACACTCTCCGCATCGAAAACAGCTTTCTCAGGATCCATCAGATTACACGAAACATAAACAATCGACCACTGGTCGACTAAAGATCAATCCTTTATTATGAAAACTATTTGCACAACAAAGTTCGTAAAAAAATTTACGTTTGCCTGTTTCTTTTTAAGCACCCTCGCAGGCTTTGCACAAGAGGAAGAGAGCACTTCCAAATTTAGCTTTACAGGATCCGTAGACGCATATTACCGAGCCAATTTGGCGGACGAGCAAAATCAAGCGCCTGGCACCTCCTTTGCCAACCGCCCAGGTTTCGCCTTGGGTATGGCCAACGTGATTGCCTCCTACGAAGGCGACGATGTCGGTTTTGTAGCTGATTTGGTATTTGGACCACGAGGAGAGGAAGCCGTTTTTCTTTCGCCCTTTGGATCATCCAATATCGTTAATCAGCTTTTTGTCTACTGGAATGTCACTGAAAACACCAAACTTACCTTCGGTAATTTCAACACCTTCCTGGGCTACGAAGTCATTTCACCTACGGGGAACTTCAACTACTCTACTTCCTACATGTTCTCATACGGACCGTTTTCTCACGCAGGTTTGAAAGCTGACTTCACTCTCGACGACGACTGGTCGCTGATGCTCGGTGTTTTCAATCCTACTGACTTAACAGATGGGAACTTTGCAGGCGTTTACAATTACGGTGCACAGATTGGTTACAAAGGAATTTACCTCAACGCCATCTACGGTAAATTAGCCGCCCCGGATTTTCTGAATGGCGGTACACTTATTTCAGATGAACCTACCTTTCAAATTGATTTGACGGCTGGTTTTGATCTTTCTGAAGACTTTTACCTTGGTGTGAATTCAACCTATAATGATACAGACGGCGCTGGCTTTTACGGCCTTGCCTTGTATCCACAATTAAAAACCTCAGAAAATTTCACCATCGGACTACGAGGAGAGTATTTTGCCGTCACCGAAGGTGGCGTAACACCCATTGGTTTAGATGCTGAAGGTGATGGCAACGTTTTTGCCGCCACTTTAACAGGAAGTTTTACCAAAGGGGCATTGACTTTAAAACCTGAATTGCGCTTTGACAGTGCTTCAGAGGAAACCTTCGTAGACGGCGATGGACTTCTAAATGAAAAGAGCCTAGGCTCTTTTCTACTAGCGGCCATTTATTCGTTCTAATACTGAAGGTAAGTTTTGTTGGAAGGCATCCGTTGGCTAGCGGGTGCCTTTTTTGTAGTTTTTGATACCAGCATAAATAGCCACCGGAAGCGCGTTCTCCTCTGGGGGAATGGGACAAGAATACAGATCGCTGTACGCGCAGTAGGGATTATAGCTCTTATTGAAATCAATGATAAACGGCTCACCTTCTTTGGGTAGTTTGGCGTCCAGATACCTACCTACCGCATACGTCTCATTGTCGTTAGTCAAATCTGTAAACGGCACGAATAAATAATCCTCAAATCCTTCCTTCGTCATCAAGTCTACATTTTGGTAGACGCTGAGGCGGTATTCTTTTCCCTTCAAGGTAAAATAAGCATCTGCGTACTTTTTATAGATAGGTCGCCGATCGGTAGTGGTTGTCATCTCAAATGGAATGGACTCTGGAGTTAACACCAGATTGGCTTCCACTCGATAGCCTGTGTCAACGGGAAAAAAATCGAGACCTCGGAATTTCTTCTGCTCTTCAGGAAGAAATGGAGATTTCATCGGATCGGCAAACTTCTCCTTCATGGCCCGCTGATAGGCCAGCGCGTCGTTTACATAGACTTCTTCCTGAGCGAATACTCCAGAGAAAGAAACTAGCATGAGCAAAAAGAAAAATGTTCTCATGAGCAAGAATTTACAGAAAGGTATTCAATTTTTAACTAGCTTTGATAAAAATCAGAGAATGTTTCGCAATTCACAATATACCATCGTATGTGTGGTCCTTACCCAAGGACCCCCGTTGGGCTGTTGTGCATCGTGAATTAAGATATAAGGTAATTCAATTGTTCAAAGCCCGACGTTCGCGTCGGGCTTTTTAATTTTAAGGTGTCAACTTATGAAGACTCTTTACCTCAACTACATCCGTTCATTTAAAGGCCTGCCAAGAGAAATATGGTTATTGGCCCTCGTTACTTTTGTGAACAGAGCAGGCACAATGGTCATCCCTTTTTTGAGCAAGTACCTCAACGAGGATTTGGAATTCGGGAAGGACGAAGTGGCATGGATCTTAGTCTTCTTCGGAATCGGATCCATGATTGGCTCTTACATGGGCGGTCGACTAACCGATGCCGTAGGCTATTACAAGGTAATGGTTTTTAGCATGGTGATTACGGGGTTTCTTTTTATAGGATTACAGTTCATCACCTCTTTTTGGGGGCTTTGTGTGGCCATTCTCGTGTTGATGAGCATTGCGGATATGTTCAGGCCCGCGATGTTTGTATCCGTTAAGGCTTACTGCCCAGATCACGATCGCAGCAGAGCCATTTCTCTAGTACGCCTTGCGATTAACCTAGGGTTTGCTATGGGCCCATTTGTGGCTGGCTGGCTTATTGTGAACAGCGGATATGCCACACTCTTTTGGATTGACGGGATTACCGCCATGGCTTCCATTGGCCTTTTTGTAATGCTCATTAAAAACAAAGCGGTCAATTCTTTTCAACCCGAAGCAGAAGCCTTATCTGAAGATGCAGGAAACCCAAATATCAAAGGGGTTTTTCAAGACAAGTTGTATTGGATTTTCTTGGCGATTACCTTTTGTATGGGGATGATGTTCATGCAAATGTTCTTTACCGTTCCTCTTTTTCATGAACAGGCCTATGGTTTGGATGCGTTTTACACAGGAATGCTATTCTTTTTCAATGGCGCATTGATTGTGGCTATTGAAATGCCCATAGTGTACTGGCTGGAGCGAAAAAAGGTAGCCTATTCAAAACTATTTTTGTTCAGTTCGCTGTTGATGTTTCTGAGTTTTGCGGTGCTTTTGGCCGATCCGCAGTATTCCTGGCCTTCAGTACTGATATGGAATATGTTCTTTATTACCATTGCTGAAATCATTGCCTTTCCATTTACCAATACCTTTGCCATCAAAAGAGCTAAAAATGGTAACGAAGGGCGATACATGGGGCTGTACACCATGACGTTTTCGTTGGCGCATATTTTATGTCCTATGATCAGCTTGAATTTAATTGAACGAACCAATTTTTACACCAACTGGTGGCTGGTAAGCGGCATTGGATTAATCGCTATCTTATGCTCGTATTGGCTGGTGAAAGGAATTAAAAAGGAAAAACAACAACTGCAACATGAAAAAGACACCTTGGCTCCTGCTACTGATGTGCTTACTTAGCTGTTCGGAATGGTCAAAACAACCCGCTGAGACACAAATTTCAGAAGCGGAGGAATCTAGGCTTCAGCTAGCTCCTGATCGTTACAATGTAGCGTTTTTGATCATGGATGGGGTGTACAATACAGAACTCACCGCACCTTATGATATCTTTCAACATACCCAATACAGAGAAGGTATCAAAGCCATGAATGTGTTCACAGTAGCCAATACCCATACAGCCATACGTACTTTTGAAGGGATGCGTTTATTGCCTGATTTCAATTATGTAAAGGACAGTCTACCAAAGATTGACATTCTTGTAATACCAAGTGCAGAACATCATCTAGACACTGATCTTGATGACGAGGCTATGATCAACTTTGTGCAAAAAGTGTCTGAGAACGCCACCTTTATCACTTCGCATTGCGACGGTGCTTTTGTACTAGCCAAAGCAGGATTATTGGACGATCGCGTATCGACTACCTTTCCTTCTGATATTGACAAGATGCGTGCGATGTTTCCAGATTTAGACGTTCGTAAAGATGTATTATTTGTGCATGACGGAAAATATATCACTTCTGCTGGGGGCGCCAAATCTTTTGAAGCCGCACTTTACCTGTCGGAATACCTTTATGGAGCCGAAATCGCGCGTTCGCTGGCAAAAGGACTCGTCATTGATTGGAACTTGGAAACAGTACCTCACCTGGTTATCACAGATTAATTCTCCAAAAGTCTTTTTAGTGCTTCGTGCTTGAGAAAAGGTTGAAACTCTTTGGTGGCGCGAAGTCTTGGCAAATCGGTAAATCCTAATTCGATGGCCTTTTCAAGCATTTCAGCAAGCTGGTTGACCTCACCTCTCAACGCATGGGTTTGTGCCAATCGGTAATACGGAAAGGCTTGTTCGGGTCTTTGTACGACTAAAAGTTGATCACAATACAAAGCTTCTTCGAACTTACCGTTACGGCGAAAGTTTTGTGAGGTTTCGTAAGCCATTGCGAACAGTTGATAGCGCAGTCGTTTGCCCATTTTTTGAAGCTGAAGATCTTCCGTGTTCAGGTAGGACTTATCCAGTTTGGCAATTTCCTTTTTCCACCAACGAAATTCTTGATCTGTTTTTTTAGAGGCAAGTTCCTCGG
>CAWUKP010000237.1:0-4525 GCA_963922975.1 uncultured Spongiivirga sp.
ATCATTATTCAAAAATAGCAACACGTAGCCTACCAACAGGTAAAACAATAGATAGACATAGCTCCATCGACTACGGACTAGGTCAAAAAAGCTGTATTTAAGTACTTTAAACATGTTCTTTTAACAATATTTGGGCGATGGCGTGCTCAAAATCTTGGGTTTGAGTTTTCTTTTTTAACTGGGTTACGCTTCCTTTAAAATGTACTTGTCCTTCTAGCAAAAAAATAATCTCATCTGCCATTTCTTCCACAAAATTCATGATATGACTCGTGATTAAAATGGTTTTACCCGCTTCTTTTTCCTTGGAAATTAGTTCCTTCAAACGTAACAGCGCTATAGGGTCTAGACCCGTTGTAGGTTCATCTAGAATGATCAATGGACTATTAAACATTAAGGTGAGTACCAGATTCACCTTTTGTTTTGTGCCACCTGAAAGCGTACTCAGCTTTTTGGAAAGGAAAGGTTGCAATCCGAATAAGGCAATCAAATCCTCATCATTACCCTGTTGGTTCCGAAGATCTTTGATCATACGCAAAATCTCCTTCACCGTAAGATTAGAAGGGAAGTTGGCTATTTGCGGTAGGTAATCAATTTGATGACGATAGGCAGCATGCTTCGCAACAGGATTTCCGTTGACAAAAATCTTTCCCTTATCGGGTAAGACCATTCCTAAAATGGCTTTGATCAAGGTTGTTTTTCCACTTCCGTTCGGTCCTAAAACTGCGTAGATTCCTGGCTCGTTGATATGCAGGTCAATTCCCTTAAGGACCTGATTCTTGGCAAATCGTTTGTGCAGGTCGCTGATCGTAATCATGGCCGTTGAAAAGTTAAAGGTGCACTATCCATGAGATTATCTGGCGTGAAAATAGGCGAGACTTTTTCTGAAAAATCGATAATGTCTACAAAAAGACTCCGCATTAGTATAATGGTTTCCGGAGTTCGATTCACCACATAAGAGAACAGTTTTACTGGTCGATAAGGCACATCGCCAATGCCATCTTTGTCTAAATCGTAGCCCGTATAATCGCTCCAATAATTGTTCACGAACTTGTTATCATTTAAGCGACTGTTGTAGGATACATCAAATGAGTTGCTTAAAAAGTTATTCTTAGTAAAGCTATTCGAATAACAAGCGCCCAGTACTTTGAGTGCCCAGCCATTTCGGATGAAATCATTTCCTTCATAGCGTATTCGATTTGACCCTTCAATGTTGATTCCTATGGTATTCTGCTCGAAGGTATTCCCAATGATTTCAGCATCATTGATCTCTTTTAGTAATAAACCAAAGGAAGCTGTACCCCAATTCTTCTTGAACTGATTTTGGTACATTTTTATACGTTTGGAGAACATAACCGCAACACCTGCTCCGTTGTTTTCAAAAGTATTCCGTGTGTACACATCATCGTTGGAGAACATAAAATGTAAACCATATCTCAAGTTATTACTACTGATGTTCTCGCTGATGGTCACATGGTCTGAAAACTCCAGATAAATCCCATCTCGAACACCTTGAACGATATTCTTACTTACCTCAATGTTATGAGAATACCAGAGCTGAATACCATTACCGGAGTTGTATTCGTCTACGGCATCGCCTATAATTCTATTGTGATAAATCTTACCATTTTTAGATTTTTCCAAATAGATACCGAAAAACAGCTTTTCTAAAACCACATTTTGGATCACAAAATTTTCACTTCTAACCACTCGGATAGCGGCATAATCACTGGTGTAACTGGTTCCCACATTGATAATAAACAAACCGTCGATCGTTACGCCATCTGCCACCACTCGAAAGATCTCACCTTTGTCTTCACCATCAATAACTGGATAACGCTCACCCAGAATCGTGAGCGGCTTATCTATAAGAATATTGTGTTCTTTATAGGCGCCTTTCTTTATCAAAATCGTATCATTGGGCTTAGACGCCTTAATTGCTTTGTTTATCAACGTATAACGACACTGACCACATACTTCGAGAGTTTGCCCAAATGTCCATAATCCCATCAATAGAATGACGAGAAGTGCGAAATTCTTGGTGGTGTTGTAGCACACTTTTTCAGTTTTCATCTTATGAAACAAAGTATAAAAATGTACACTATTCAAATTGCGTCCTTAATTCTTTCCAATTGTAGAGTTGGCCTTCCTTCTCTTGTTGAATCTTTTTTGCAGTTTCAGGATTGGCAAAGGCCGTTAGGTTTGCTCCCATAGGACTTGGTAGGTTTTTACTAATCAAAAATGAGAGTCCTTCAACACTTTTTAATTTTTCTGGTTCCTCAAAGTGATTGGCCAAAAACTGAAAGTCATCTGTGAAATTCAATTCCTTGGAATAATTGATCATACACTCGATGGCGTCAAACTTGAATACCTTACCCTTATCAGTGACCATTTCGGCACCATAGATCTTATCTACTATGGTCATTTTACAATAGTGGCAACCATCTTGTCCATAGTTGATGGGTTCAGGCGCCGTACTGCATCCCGCCGTGAAAAGAACAACTACTAAGACGAACGATTTTTTAAGAGTACTAATGCTTTCCATTTTTTGGTGACGTTTGAAGTTTGACTTGCGGATGTTCCCATCCAAAAGGCGACAAGGGATAAAAACATTCCAAAGCCCATTAGATAACCACCTGTTCTAGGGTATGAGTAGGCATCAAAATTAAGCAGTTGTTTGTGGCCCAAGAGAGGTGGCTTGTAAGACATCGGTGTACCGTCTGGATTCTGAAGTTTCATGATGGCATTAGGATCTAGATTGGTGCCATAATCTATCAGCCAGGTGTTAAAATCATACATTCCCAAAACACCAAGTATGGTGGTCAAGATGAGCCACGCTAGAAACCAATTAACGCCTAACTTTTGAAAAAAACCGAGCAACCCGATGGCAAAACCCAGAACAATTAATCCCCCAATAACCATAGGGAACACGGTGAACTCCCACATATCCTCTGGCTTGGGAAGGGTTTTCATACCAATGTAGTGATTCAACCCATCAATATTCTGAATATCAAATTCATTTTGCCCAGCAAGGCCATTAATGAAGATATTGATCCCCAGAGGTTCTGGGTATTGAGGCGCACCTAAGGTGATGTTCCACAAAGGAAAAACAAACAAGCCCGCAAGGAACAGCGCACCAAACATCATAAGTATACTTGCTTTTTTCATCCAAATGCTTTCTTGAAAAAAAGTGGGCAGCTTGGCGACATCTTCTTCAAACCGCCCACAATCGTGTTATCAACCAACACTAAACTTAGTCCCCTAAAGACCAACTCAATTCCATATTCGAATTTGCTGGAGAAACTCTTACGTAACCCTGCATTTCTTGGTGCAAAGCAGAGCAGAAATCGGTGCAGTAGAAAGGCCAAACACCCACCTGTTTAGGTTCCCAAACGCTCGTTTTGGTTTGCCCAGGCATGATTAAAATCTCCGATGTATTCTGACCGATGATGCTAAAGCCGTGGGGCACATCAAAGTCTTGTTCATGATTTGTGATATGGAAATACACCTTATCACCAACTTTGATTCCTTCGATATTATCAGGTGTAAAGTGACTTCGAATGGTCGACATGTAGACATGCACTTCATTTCCATTACGCTCTACCCTAGCCTGCGAAGGATCTGGCACCGCGTAGGGGTGTTTGTTTTCATCCAAACGATAGATTTTCTTTGATTTTGGTGCTAACAAGGAAGCGGGACAACCAGCAGCATAGTGCGGTTCACCATGTGTTGGAAAATCATAGATAAGTTCCATCTTCTCCCCAGAGATGTCGTAAATCTGTGCCGAGTGCTCCATTTCTGGACCAGTGGGTAAATATCTATCTTTTGTGATCTTGTTCATGGCCACCACATATTGTCCAAAGGGTTTTCTTGAATTCCCCCCAGGAATCATTAAGTGACCCACCGAATAAAAAGTTGGCTTTCTGTCGACTACATCCCAAGTGCCCAAGCGCCATTTTACAACCTCAGACGAGATAAAGAAGGTAGTATAGGCATTACCATTGCTATCAAACTCGGTGTGTAAGGGGCCCAAACCACCACTTTTAACTGTACCTGCTAAGACATCTTCAAACTTTAAGATTGGAATACCATACGCTTCTCCATCAAACTTCTCATTGGCAATCGCGTCAAGCATCTTGTCAAAGGAATGCACAGTTAAATCTGCAGAGAGTTTCCCTGCACCAATAATGTATTCACCAGAAGGATCTACATCACAGCCGTGTGGCGATTTTGGTGTAGGTAAGAAGAAGACCGCTCCAGGCACATTTAAAGGATTCACAGTGAGTACTTCCTTTTTCATGGTCGTGGTCCCCGTATGAGTGCTTTCGTCATATACATTATGAGCATAGTTGGTGGCTACTTTGGTACCCCCTCCATTGTTGACATACTCCTCAATCTTCTTCCAATTGATGGCCGCAATAAAATCTTTGTCGTTTTGTGAAGAATTTACCTCCATCAAAGTATTTGCCTCTTCAGAATTGTAGGTGCTGAAGAAAAACCAGCCATGCGATTTCCCACGACCAGGATG
>CAWUKP010000238.1:0-4505 GCA_963922975.1 uncultured Spongiivirga sp.
GGTTCTAGATGATGACGTTTGGATGCTTTGTCATGTGGCTACAGACTTTACCCACTTCAGACCTGGAATGGGCAAAAAAGACAGCCTACAAATTGCCACAGAGGTCAAAATGACCTATGACGATGAGGCTATTTATGTTGGAGCCTTCCTGAAAGACGACCCCAAAAAAATTATGCGACAGTATCGCAGTAGAGATAACTTTGGGCAAGCTGACTTCTTTGCCATCATTTTAAACCCAAACAATGATGGTCAAAATGATACAGAATTCTTTGTCTTTAGTTCAGGGAATCAGGCAGATGCGCTTGCTACTCCCACTAACGGAGAAGATTTTGGATGGAATGCGGTCTGGGAGAGTAAAGTAAACATCGTCGAAAATGGATGGATCGTAGAAGTAAAAATCCCGTATCGTACCTTGCGCTTCTCCAATAAAGGAGCAAAAACTTGGGGAGTGCAATTTCACCGAAGGTTTCAAAGAGACAACTCTCAGTATACCTGGAACCCAATAGATGTTACGAAAGGCAGTATTAGCCTATACCATGGTGAAGTGCACGGAATTGAGAATATCGAACCACCTTTAAGACTTGCACTATACCCGTTTGCCACTACCTTATTCGATGACCAAACTCCCAATGCCTCTCTTGATTTTAAATTAGGAATGGATGTCAAATATGGTATTTCCGAAAGCTTTACGTTAGATGCAACGCTTATCCCAGATTTTAGCCAAGTAGGCTTTGACAATCTTGCCTTGAATCTCGGACCTTTTGAGCAAGTATTTACGGAACAAAGGCAGTTTTTTACGGAAGGCGTAGAACTGTTCAGTAAGGGAAATCTTTTCTTTTCAAGAAGAATTGGATCCGCTCCTATCAATAATATTGACTTGATGGACAATGAAGAGCTACTGGACTTTCCCGAGGCAGTGAAGCTGCTGAATGCGCTCAAACTCTCTGGGCGAACCTCTAAAGGGTTGGGTGTTGGTTTTTTGAATGCCATTACTGAGAAAGCAGAAGCTACCATTCAGATCAACCCAGATGGTATATCAGTAACAGAAACTTCACAGAGAAAAGAGCTAGTAGAACCATTGAGCAACTATAGTGTTTTGGTCTTTGACCAACAGTTTAATCAAAACTCCTCCCTCAGCCTTGTAAATACCAACGTTCTACGTGCTGGTCAATTTCGAGATGCCAATGTTACTGGACTCATCGCAGATATAAGCAACAAGAAGAACTCATTCAACCTTGAGGCGCAAGCAAAACTGAGTATGATCAATGCCCCTGAAGGCAGAAAAACTGGTTTTAGCAGTTTTGTTGCTGCCAGAAAGACCAATGGTAAATTCAGAGCTTCTATAGACCATTCATTTGCGGATAAAAAATACGATATCAACGATTTGGGACTGTTATTCAGAAACAATTTCAACAATTTTGGAATTGACCTGTCTTATCGAACATTCCAACCTACAAAACGGCTCAATAGTTTTCGTGTGCTATCTTGGTTAAACTACAACAGACTGGCAACTCCAAACACTTTTACGGGTCTTCAAATGGGTACTGCCTATTTTGCCACTACTAAAAGACTGCTTTTTTTTGGAGGAAATGTAGTTTTCTCTCCTGGGACGCAGTTTGACTATTTTGAACCTAGACAAGAAGGACGTTTTTTCACTTTCAGGAATCAGCTTTTTACCAATTTCCAAATCAGTACCAATCGAAATAAAAAGTTTGCTGTATCGATTGTTCCGGAACACACTCGATTTTTTGACAGTCGAAGAAAATCACAAACCTTCGGAATCCAAATAGCTCCTTCACTGCGGCCCACCGAAAACCTCTCCGTCTCTCATCGTTTGCAATACAGGTATATTGACAAAGACCAAGGATTTGCCACCACAATCGACGAAACCATTGTATTTGGGGAACGAGACCGCTCACTGCTAGACAATGTATTCTCTGCTACCTACAACTTCAATGAACTTCATTTTTTAAATCTAAACTTTAGGCATAACTGGGACAAAGTGAATTATAGCAAGCTTTTCTTGTTGGAACAAGATGGAAGCCTTCGCAGTGACTCCAATACCTCATTGGAAAATCTGGACCCCAGCCCAAATATCAATTTTTCAAGTTGGAATTTTGACTTGAATTACTCGTGGCAGTTTGCCCCGGGTAGTTTTGTCACGTTACTTTATCGCAATCGTGCCCTCAGGCGCACATCGGATAGCACAGCAAGCTTCAAAGAAAGTCTTAATGCACTCTTTTCGGAAGACCTGAATCATCTATTTTCAGTACGCCTACAGTATTTTTTGGATGTTAATAAAATTTTCTAGATCAATCAACAGATCGTCAGGGCTTTTCATTTTGTAATTCTTGGGACCAGCTCAATAACTCTAAGTAAGTAGTTTCTATATCCCATTCCGATCCCCGCTTATAAATCGCTATCAATTTTCGGTTAAACGCTCCAAACTGGAGAAAACCTCTATTTTTTTCCATGAATCGTTCATACTGCACTAAATATTCTTCAATTTCGTCCTGATCATAGTGGTCCAGTAAATAAAGGCTATATAGCGCCCAGGTCATATACTCATTGAAATATAAGTAAGGAGTTGCGTAATAGGAAGGTTCAAAATCGGGATTCACCCAAAATGCCCTTTTTCCAAACGATTGGCGGATCTTTTCCAAGAATCTATCTGATACCAAATTCACGTAGTTGTGGTCTATCTCAGTAAAAACCACTCTACTCATACGAAGTGATTTTTGCAGTGCTGTGGCGTTTCGGAAATCTGATGGCGCATTGATGAACATGACTGTTTGTGAAAAACCGTTATCCTCAAATCGTTGTGTAGCATGTGCGCCGCCTGTTAAGGGCGAAAAAACAAATCGGTAGCTCCCATATTCCATTTGGAACTTTTGTTGCAACCAATTTTTCATTTTGGGTATGTCAGTGAGTTTGTGAAAAGTGTATGTCAAGCTATCATAGTAGGCTCTGTTCTCAGCATAAAACTCACGGAACTTACTTTCTTCAGCAAATTCCTGAATCAATGCTAAGTTTTGGAATATTGGATTGGTAGATGAAAAACCCATATTCCTTATAATTTCGTCATGCGTGATGCGATTATTTTCATCAAATAGAAAACCACAGGCGTTCATCGTAAATGAATAGTATGCTGAATAACTATCTCCATCGTATGCTTTCGGGATATACTTATTCAATGTATCTATGATTCTTAAGCCCTTGTAGTCCGAAAATCGATCCAATACTTTTTCATGATACCTTCTTCTCTTTTCGATCATGTTGTGGTCCTCACTAGCCGCTTTGGTTAGTGAGATCATCACATTCATAAGTTCATAAACTTCGGGCACCTCAGCTATGGATATACCCTTATTTAGCTTAATGTATTCTGGATTAAAATTTACATTTTTGGGAAGACCTATGATTTGTGTAAATGCTGAATCCATGTCCTTGGTAAGGACGTAAAACGAAAGCGTATCACCTAAACTTACAGTGTATGTTATAGTATCAATAGCAGACATGAATTTCACCATGTTGGTCTTCTTTATACATTCAACACCCAATACATCGACAGGCAAATTAGGAGAGATCTTCCAAGCCCTCTCTATTTGATCATTTATTTGATACTGTATCATCTCTGTATTGGCAAACAGCAACTTCTTTTCTGAAGTCATAGGTTTAGTGCAACCAACAAGCAAGATGAAGATCAGTAAAAGGGATAATTTACCTTTAAACAGTATCCATATTCTCATTAAAACTGCTAAACACATATGCACATATTATTTTTGATCTGATCTGAACAGTCCGATAAACAAAACAATAGGAAAGATAAAAAGCGTCATGATAAAAATCGAAAGTGACCAGCTAGAGGAGACAAAAGGTAACTGCTGGCTTAAGGTTAATACTTTTGCGACTATTATAATAAAGAGGAGAAGCGTTGCCGAATTAAGCAACGTTAAAAATCTACTCATAAAGGTATAGCTCTTTTTCGCATTTTGTGGGTTGATCTCCATTGGATAGTTTGCCAAATAGGGCCTCAAGGATATGTAGTTGAAGGCCAGTGAAAGCAACAGACCTACCAATGGCAAAATAAAAACATGATATTTATGTCCAAAACCATCCGCCACTCCTTTTAAATTGAAGTGAATAGGAATTACCTTCGGAAGCACTACGTAACTGTATATACTTAGCAATATTAGAATTGATAACATCGTCCATTGTATTGCCATCAGTACCTTATCGATTGGTTTTTTCTCTATAGATACTTTTGGATTACTCAAGCCTGTATTTATTTAGGTTCTCTATGTACAATTCAACAAGCGGAATATCCGCTTGATAATTCGTTTTCCTGACCAATATTTGCGTTCATAAACCAAACCCATATCAGTGGTGAGCTAACTAATACTCTTATCTTTTGTGCTTTTTTAGAACAGAGTGCCAGCATCCTTTGAATGATAACTGACACTCCATAACTTTGCTAATTCAATCCTGCTTCCTGTAGTGTCCAACGA
>CAWUKP010000239.1:0-4500 GCA_963922975.1 uncultured Spongiivirga sp.
TGAACAAAGCTTCCCGCGCTCTTTATAAGACTCGAGAGATTTCTGATCTGAAATTCACACACAACAAACATCACGGTGATTTTGCCGATCGACACAAGGCATTTACCGCTGGCTTCAGATTGTATGATGAAAAGGTGGACGGTGTGTTTAGATTGAACCTAAAAGGTAAGGTCCAAACCTTCGCCGATCTCTACTATTACAGTTTCATCATTGTCGAAGAAAAACTACGCAGTAAAGGAAATATCATTTTTGACTAAAACCATAAATCCATGAATAAAGCAATTACACTAATCGCCCTTTTAACGATCGGTTCATACGTCTTTGCGCAAAGCGAAGATCGCATAATGGATTTCGCACCTGAATACTTTGAGGATCACTTCAATGATTGGGGGCGCGACCCCTGCGAGGCTTTCAGCAAGGATTTTGAAAAGGTGGAAGTCGATGCTATCGAGATCACGGATGTCGAAACGGCAGAAGACGACAAAGTAGCCGGGAAACGCTTCAAAGGAATCCTAGAGGTCACCAGTTACTATAGTCGCGGACAATACAGCGAGCGCACCATCAAATTCATGATCGATACACGGCCCAGTACCGAGGGTGGAAATGAATTGACCGATTTCTTCATCTGGCAGAAGACGATCAGCAGCTGGTTTCCCATTTACAGTCCTGACGACGGACCCACATTTCAATTCTGATGAGACACATACTCCTTTGTAAACGGTTAGCCTTGCATCGCAAGGCTTGAATACACCAATTTTTAATTTAAATCTAAATCATGAGAACACTCATACTAGTATTTTTATTTTTAACTTCTTTCAATCATTATTCGCAAACCACGGAAGAAGAAACCTGCGTTCGAAAATCACTTCCAGATAGCTTTGAAAAGCTCAATAACTTTGCCCCGCTGGTCTATAAGCTGAGTGACGATTGCAGTTATCAACCTATTCATATAGAAATCAGTCAAAAAACCTCCTTTACCATTATTGGACGCTTTTCAGGTCAAAAGATCAATGCGTCCCAATTCAGATTGGAAGCCATCGAATTTGCATTTTATGAAGCCACAAAAGCACAAAAACCCATTGTGGTGAAAAAGGCCTGGGCTGAACTCGAAAAGAAAGAAGGCATGACCATCGTTAATATCGAATTGGAAGATCTTTCCAAGTGTAAATCATCGAGGTGCAAGGCCTTAAAAGATCAAAAGAAAAAGGGGGCACCAGATTACACGGCAGAGAATCTTGGTATTGTGTTGAATAGCGATGATATCCTCGACTTTCATTTGGTCAACTTAGAAGAGGTATTTCCCCAACTGCCTAAAGATGTGTTTCCGAAAGGAAGACACTGCAACGGAAGTGTCACATTCTAGAGAAATATGTCGAGAATACTATCCTTTTATGTCCTCTGTTCTCTTGTAATTGCCTTTTTCAGCAAAAACTCGCATGCACAAGAGAACAGTATTCTGGTCGATAATCTCCTCCAAACTAGAAAGCGATTTGACCTTGAAAAACTGGAAGTCCTTGCCTCCAACATAAAAGATGAGAATTTGAAAGGTCTTGTTTTGGCCGACCTATATTATCAACAATCAGGCCTTATACTGGAGCACGAATTGGGTTTTTCAACTTCTCCAGACCGTCGCATGAATGCTATGAGTAAATACCTCTATGCCGACGCGCTGAAAAGAAAAAAAAATAAGGACGATTCATTGGTGTTTCGACTTTATTTTGATGCCTTAAACACTGCAATGGAGGACAATGATTCGCTGATGGTTAATACCATTTTACCTAAAATGAATCGACACCTTCTCAGTAATGGGGTTGACATGAGAACCTATTTGAAATACGTAAACCTTTCCTGGAACTATGCTAGGGATAGTGTGGACTTTTTCAATTTCTATTACTATCGCTTAGGTTACGAGATGAGACGCAACGAAAACGACCAAACCATTTCCGCGCCAACCCTATATGACTCTTTATTTGAAAAGGGCTTGAGTTATGCCATCAAACCGTACTTCAAAGGGTATATGCAGCAGTTCAAAGGCATTTATTACGACGCCTATTTATCCGAGAACCAAAAGGCACTTGGCTATTACGAAATGGCTTTGGAAAACTACGCCAAAGACAGTTTGTACTATTCCATAAAAGGCGTCAGCAGTATTGCATTCAATAGAGCTATTATCAACTACAACTTGGGGAACTATCAAAAGTCAGCAGCTTACTTCAGAAAACATGAACATACGGAGACCAACCCTGTCTATCTGATGTATAACTACGAATGGCTTCATAAGAATTACGAGCAACTCGGAATAATGGATAGTGCCTACTTTTACTTCAAGAAAATGGTTGCAGCAAAAGAAGCACTTCGTCCGTACGGACATGTCATAGAAATAAGAGACATCGAGTCTCGATACGATCTTGACAAAAAAGAGCAGGAGCTCAAAGCATTGACCACCTCACAACAAGGTTTATTGGCTAAGAACAAAAAACTCATCCTAGGGTTTTCAATAGTATCATTAAGTGTCATCTTACTATTTTTTTGGAACAAGAGATTTCGTTCGCGCAACAGGACCTTGGAAAAGGAACAATCGGAAACACTTCAAAAACTTGATGAACTCAAAGATATAGTTACTAAAGATTTCATCGTTCTTAGGGATAAATCCAAAGTTTACGTATCTGAACTTGTCTTTGTAAAGTCCGACGATCACTATTTGAAGGTTCATTTAGCAGATGGCAGTACCAATTTTGTTCGTGGTAAACTTCATGAACTCAATGAACAATTACCTCCCAACTTTGTTCGATGTCATCGTTCGTATATTATCAACAAGAATTACATCGAACAATTGAACGCTGGCTTTGTAATTTTAAAGAAAGGTATCGAAATTCCGATTTCAAGAACCTACAAATCAAACATTACAGATCGTTAACAAATTGGTTTCCAACTGCTTTGGACTTAGATTTACCTAAAGACATTGTTGGCCTGGTCATGATATTTAGGGTTCACCGTATGTACTTCGACAAGGCTAAATGCAAAGCGACTCCAAATTCAGTGAATCGCGAATGCGCCATGTATATAGATCTCCGAACTCCCAATAAACGAACCGTAATTGCATATTCACGGTCTTATTTGTGGAATGATAACTTAATTTTTTTATATTTACATACCAGACCAGAACAGTATGGATGTCAATAAGGAAATCATACATATTTCACATCAAAGTGACATTCCTAAATATCAGCAAATTGTCACCTCCATTATTGATGCGGTTAGTAAAAACAATTTAACCAAAGGGAGTGCTTTGCCATCTGTCAACGCCATCTGCAAACTGCATCGACTTTCTCGAGATACCGTTTTCAAGGCCTATTCGATACTCAAAGATTATGGCATTGTTCAGTCTGTTCCCAATAAAGGATACTTCATCGCCGATGAAACCAAAAAAGTGCTTTTAGTGCTCGACACATTTAAGGCCTATAAAGAAGTACTTTACCATTCCTTTATCAATCATATTCCAGAAAACATCATTACCGATGTGCAATTCCACCACTACAAGATCGACAACTTCAAAGCCATTATTAACAATAGCATTGGCAAATACTACAAGTACATCATCATGAATTTTGATGATCCTCAAGTAATGGAGCTCATTGGCAAACTCGACAAACAGAAGTTATTGCTCATCGATTGGAACATTCATGCCGATAAGGATCACAACTTTGTAGGACAGGATTTTGGGAGGTCGTTTTTTGAATCTCTGAAAGAAGCAATACCCCTCTTCAAAAAGTATCGAAGAATAGATTTTTTATACCCCACCTTCACCTATCATCCCAAGGAAACCATTCGCTTTTTTGAGAGATTTTGTGAAGAATATGGCTTTACCTATCGCATATTCCAAGATCCTAAAAAGTTTGCGGTCGAAAAGAACGTCGCCTATATCAGTGTAAGCGATAGAATGTTGGGGAATTTTTTAGAACAATGCAAAAACAAAAAGTTGGAACCTGGCCAGGATGCTGGCTTCCTTTCCTACAATGAAACCCCTACAAAGAAATTTATTTATAAAGGTATTTCTGTGGTCTCCACAGATTTTACTGAAATGGGCGCTAAAGCTGCGGAATTTGTTGCCAAAAATGAAGCCATGCAGCACTATGTCCCTACCAAATTGATCATAAGAGAATCTCTTTAAGAATGTACAGCCTGGGATTAGACATAGGAAGTTCCTCCGTCAAAGTGGCGCTCGTTAACGCAATCACCGGAGAACCTATCGATAGCCTCCATGAACCTATCGGAGAAATGGAAATTATCGCTCCACAAAGCAACTGGGCAGAGCAAGAGCCCGAAACATGGTGGCGCAACACCTGCAAAGCCATCCGAAGAATTCTCCAAGAAACCAAGGTCGACCCCCAACACATACAAACCATTGGCATTGCCTATCAAATGCATGGTCTTGTCATTGTAGATACAGATGGAATACCCATAAGAAATGCTATTATTTGGTGCGACAGTCGTGCGGTT
>CAWUKP010000240.1:0-4497 GCA_963922975.1 uncultured Spongiivirga sp.
CGCAAAGAAATTCATAGGCTCCATTGTATTGTGAGCCAAAAAAGGACAGGTATAGGTACGCTCAATAATTTTGGCAGCTTTAGCAAAAGCAGCTTCTGGATTACCATCTCTTCGTACTACTCTACCTTTTCTGCCGCTTAGGGCTTTGAGTTGTGCGTTGTGCGTTTCGGTATTTTCCATACCAGAAGGGTGGTGTACGGTCATTTCTCGCCCTAAAATTGTCATGTCTTCCGTAGTTTCAGCTGCTTCTTCCCATTCAATTTGTAGTGCTTTTTTCGCCTGCAATACCTGCCAAGTAGACTCGCCTACTACGGCAATCAATTCGTTGAAAGCTGTATGATGAAAGGCTGACTTCTTGAAGTCCTTGTTGTATAATTTCAAGAGAAAAACATCACGAATTCCATTCATTTTCTTAGCTTCTCCCGCATCAAACGACTTCAGTTTCATGCCAAAGGCAGGTGGATGGGCTACGGTGGCGAATAGCATACCTTCTCGCTGCACATCAATACCAAATAAGGGTTTTCCAGTGACGATCTTCTTTCCGTCCACATTTTTGCGAGAAGTACCAATGATAGAAAAATCAGAGATATCCTTTAACTCAACTTCCTCTGGAACTTCCAATTGAGCAGCTGCTGAGGCCATGTCGCCATAACCCGCAGTTTTACCGCTAACCTCATGACGCAAGATACCCGCAACTGCACTGATTTCATTAACAGGAACTTGCCAAGCATTGGCGGCGGCTTCTTTGAGCATTTGACGTGCGGTAGCACCCGCCATGCGCAACGGTTGCCAAGAACTCATAATGGAGCGACTGCCTCCAGCTACTTGCCAGGTATACAGTTCGGTATTGAGTGGTGCCTGCTCAACGACGACATTCTTCCAATCTACTTCGAGCTCATCGGCCAAAATCATAGGCATGGACGTACGTACGTTTTGTCCAATTTCAGGATTGGGTGACATGATGGTCACAATGCCATTGTCTCCAATTTTTAAGTAGCCGTTGATCTCAAACCATTCTTTTGGCATTTCAATAGCTTCGACAACAGCTTCTGCTTCTTGTGGTTTGCAAGCATTGAGAAAGCTAAAGCCCAATACCAACCCACCTCCAGCCAAACTGGTGTTTTTGATGAAAGCACGTCTTCCTATTTTTGTTTTGATCCGTGTCATGCGTATTGGTATTAGGAGTTCGTTGTGGTTGATGCGGCCATTTGAATGGCCTTTTTGATACGTGTGTAGGTGCCGCAGCGACAGATATTACCCTCCATAGCGTCCTCAATATCTTTCTCCGTAGGATTAGGATTTTGCTTCAGTAGGGCGGAAGCCGTCATGATTTGGCCTGCTTGGCAATAGCCACATTGCGGGACATCAATTTCCAACCAGGCTTGCTGAACAGGATGATCTCCGTGCTCTGATAATCCTTCGATCGTAGTTATTTTTTGATTTCCAATAGCTGAAACAGGTAAGATACAGGAACGAGTGGCTGTGTTATCGAGATGTATGGTACAAGCACCACATTGAGCGATGCCGCAACCATATTTGGTGCCTACCAATTGAAGGTGGTCTCGCAGTACCCATAATAAGGGTGTTGTGGGGTCGACATCTACCTCCATTTTCTTTCCATTGATGTGAAGTGTGAAGTTGGCCATCGGTTTCGGTTTTTTTAAAGTTACGAATTTTTGATATAGGGAAGCAGCTATCCACTTCGAAGAGACGGAAAGGGATTCATTGACCAAATGGTTAGAAAAGTGGTCAGATGAGATCCTTTTTGGCCTGTGCCTTAGGGATCTAGAAAATGGAGCATCTCTATTACTCTTCGCCAGATTACATGGCTAATAGTTTTTGATTTATGTAAAGTTTCTCTGAGTTTTAACCTGTGAAATAGGTGAGTACACCAATGACAAGGACTACCAGAACTACCGATAGCAGGATATCAATCAGGTTGTAACTTCCTTTGGACTCGTTGCGATGTGCGGCGGTAAGCGTACCAAAAGATAGGCCTTTGATGGCTTGGTAATTTGGTGGATTGGTGACAAGACTGACGGAAACACAAAGGATTACCGAGAATAGAAACATAAATATGGCCATGTGTGCAAAATTGACTGTAGCGAAGTGGTACATGATGCCAGAAGCAATCTGCTCGCCTGTTTCCTTGAAGTGCGCAATCTGCGGCTGATAATAGATTTCTGTACTCAACCGAAGTACTAATAAGCCAAGCCCCGCTAACAAAGTGGTAATAGCAGCTTTCGCATTGACACGCTTCCAAATAATTCCCAACAAGAAAACAGTGGTCACGGGCGGCGCAATGTACGATTGTACATTCTGCAGGTATTGATACATAACGCCACCACCTATTTTTTCCATCACTGGAATCCAGAAAATTCCCAACAAGACGATAAGTGCGGTAGCGATTTTACCAATCCTTAACAACTGCTTTTCAGTTTTGTTTGGCTTTAGTTTTTTATAAATATCTATGGTGAAGATGGTAGAGCAGGAGTTGAATACCGAAGCCAATGAACTCATCAGTGCAGCAATCAAACCGCCAGCCACCAAGCCTTTGAGACCCACAGGGAGTAGGGTTTTTACCAACATTGGAAATGCCCTGTCTGCTTTTTCCACACTAAACAATTCAGGATTTTGAATGGAGAGGGCAAACGCGATGATGCCGGGGATCAAGAAAATAAAAATAGGCAAGAGTTTCAGATAGGCTCCAAAAATAGCGCCCCTTCTCCCAATTTTGATATTGTTAGCGGCCAATGTACGCTGTACGATGTATTGGTCGGTACACCAATACCAAATCCCAACAATGGATCCACCGATGAGCAGACCGGTCCATGGAAAGTCAGGATCGCTCATAGGTCGCCACATGTTGAAGTGCTGCGGACTCGCCGCTCGCACGGTGGTGGTGAATTCGCCCCAGCCACCCACTTCCTGCAAACCAAGATAGGTAATGATCACAGAGCCTAGAATGAGAATGATTGTTTGCAGTGTTTCGGTATAGATAACCGCCTTCATACCGCCTATAATGGTGTAAGCACCTGTAAAGATGACAATGCCAATGGCACCATTCCAAAAAGAGACGCCTAGCAATTCAGATACGACGATTCCGCCTGCATAGATAGTTACCGAGACTTTAGTAATTACATAACCAATTAACGAAAAGATGGATAGGAACCAGCGCGATCGGCTGTCAAATCTTTTCTCCAGAAATTCGGGCATGGTATAGGCTCCACTTCTGATATAAAACGGTAAAAACAACCATCCCAACAGCAAAACAATCCATGCGTGTAGCTCATAATGCGCCATCGGCGTGCCTGATTCAAAGCCTGTGCCGGCAAGGCCAACAACATGCTCTGAGCCAATATTGGAAGCAAAAATGGAGGCTCCGATAACAAACCAGCCCACATTTCGGCCTGCGAGGAAATAATCTTCTGTGTTTTTGTTCTTTTGCAAAACGACCCACAAGGCCACGGCGATCAGCGCGGCAAAATAAGTGGCCAATACCCACCAATCAGCGGTTTCTAGAATCGAATTCATAGTTTATTCATTTTATTCGTTTAGAGGTATTGATTAATGATATTTTCGAACAGTTCTTGTTTGCCGCTAGTTAATCGGAGCTCGCCATTATTGTGCGCCATCTCATAAAGATCCTGCATACTCAATGTACCCTTTTCAAAGTCTTTGCCCTTGCCTGCATCAAAGGAGCTGTAACGTTCTTTGCGCCATTGGTCATAGCGTGACGAAGAAATAATACGATCCGCAGTTAGTAACGCTCTGGCAAAGGTATCTGCACCGCCAATATGAGCATAAAACACATCTTCCAAATCTGTTGAGTTTCTACGGATTTTTGCATCGAAATTGATACCGCCTCCTTGTAATCCTCCTGCTTTTAAGAAAACCAGCATGGCTTCGGTTACTTCTTGAATGTTATTGGGAAATTGATCGGTGTCCCAACCATTTTGGTAATCGCCTCTATTGGCATCGATACTGCCTAGCATGCCTGCATTGGCTGCAACAGCAAGCTCATGTTGCATTGTATGTTGCGCTAGCGTCGCGTGGTTAACCTCGATGTTCAATTTGAAATCAGTATCCAGCCCATAGGTTTTCAAAAAACCAATGGTTGTGGCACAGTCAAAGTCGTATTGATGCTTCATGGGTTCCATGGGTTTGGGCTCAATGAAAAAAGAACCTTTGAACCCTTGGCTACGCGCGTAATCTTTCGCCATCGTAAGGAATTGCGCGAGATGATCCAGTTCGCGTCCCATATCTGTATTCAATAGAGACATATAGCCTTCACGCCCTCCCCAAAACACGTAGTTTTCGCCATCGAGTTCCATCGTGGCATCTAAGGCTAGTTTTATTTGTCCACCTGCCCGGGCCACCACCTTGAAATCTGGATTGGTAGCAGCGCCATTCATATATCTAGGATGTGAAAAACAGTTGGCGGTGCCCCATAAAACTTTGATGCCAGACGCTTTCTTTTTTTCTTTGATATAGTCA
>CAWUKP010000241.1:0-4416 GCA_963922975.1 uncultured Spongiivirga sp.
CTTTCTACCTAGTCATACTATTACCTCTATGCAGTAAACTATTGCCGGCGGAAGCGCTTTTAAACAGCCGTCCCTATTTTGCAAAACCCATCTACCTGTTACCTTGGCTGGTGTTAGCAGTGCTTAAGGGTGGTTTTCAAGAAGAACTTTGGCGTATTTTCTGCTACCATACTTTTGAAAGTCTCTTAGGAAAGTTTGGTTTAACAGCTGCTGTGGTACTCAATGCCTTCTTCTTTGGATTGGCACATAGCTATGAAGGAATGGCTAGTGCTTGTGCGATGGGAGTACTTGGATTGTTGTGGGGTTTGATCTATTTGAGAAAGAGAAACGCTTGGGAAGTGGTAGCAGCTCATGGCGTATTTGAGTTGATTATAGTTGGTGTTGGCTTTATGAACTACGCATAAAAAAACCACCTTTTCAGGTGGTTTTCGTTATGGATTTAAATAAACCAGACAGTGATTTAGTTCTGGGTTTTCCCTGGTGAGTTGAAGTATCCAAATTCGGAGTTCTTGTAACTCGTAGGGCAATAATCTTTTCACAGCTTTTTCAAGTTCTTTACAAAAAAGGTTTGCATCAAAACTTACTTTCTTCAACACCTCTTTGGTGTATTCGAACATTGCTCTTGCCATTGGTTGGGGTTTTAAACTGTTTTAAAGTTAACGAATTCCGATGAAATAATATTGCAGCCACTGCAAACAACAGTAAACATTAACATTACTATCGGTCAGTATTTCACCCCTAAAATTACAAGTCAGAGCTGTTAAAATCTGTTATCGCCATCTAAAATATCTCCTAATGTTCCTAAGATACTTCCTTCACCTTTATCTTTCCCACCTGCTTTAGGTGCAGCAGCCCAAACGCGGTTAGCCAAACGACTAAAAGGCAAGGATTGTATATACACTGTGCCAGGTCCGCGTAGAGTGGCGAAAAAGAGGCCTTCACCCCCAAAAACTGTATTCTTGATGCCGCCAACAAACTCAATATCGTAGTCGACGTCTTTGGTGAAGCCAACAATACATCCTGTGTCCACTTTTAGAGTTTCCCCGGGTGCTAATTGTTTTTTGGCCAAGGTACCACCCGCGTGCACAAAGCTCAATCCGTCGCCTTCCAACTTCTGCATGATAAAACCTTCACCCCCAAACAAACCACGACCCAGTCTTTTGGAAAACTCGATACCGACAGAAACTCCTTTAGCTGCGCATAAGAAGGCATCTTTCTGGCAAATGAACTTACCGCCTACTTCAGACAGATCGATAGGAACAATTTTTCCTGGGTATGGCGAGGCAAAACTCACTTTGCGCTTGGTTCCTTCGGTATTGAGGAAGGCGGTCATGAAGAGACTTTCGCCAGTCAGTAAGCGCTTGCCTGCGGAAAAGAGTTTTCCCATTACTCCTTTGGTTTGATTGGAGCCATCGCCGAAGATGGTGTCCATTTTCAGGCCACTGTCCATCATCATAAAGCTTCCTGCTTCGGCGACTACGGCTTCTTGCGGGTCCAACTCAATTTCTACATATTGCATTTCTTCACCATAGATATGGTAATCAATTTCATGTGCGTTCATTTGTTTGTTTTTTGATGATTTGTTGAGATGTTCATTCGTTTGTTGGTTGTCGAATGAACTAAAACGTTACAACATCTAACTATTTACCGTATATATTCTCCTGCGAAGTGAATTGCTGAACTGTAAGGTCAACTTTTCAGTTTCAACGTCCATTCAAAATTAAAAGTGGAAACCACTACTCCATCTTGATTCACCCCAACAGATTGCATCCATACGGTTTGCCCCTCACCCGTGGCAATGGTATTGGCGATGGCTTCATCAAGCTTACCTCCGTCATTGGTAGTGAAGGTAATTCGCCCTGTAGCCTTTTTAGTGAAGTTGGCATTATTATTTGCCACTAGCATAGAGATCCGCTTGCCCGAGGCTTTGATTTTAGCCATGACCAAGGCACCGGTGGAAAGCTCAGCGGCCATGCCCTGTACGGCCCAAAACATAGAATTAAAAGGATTCTGGTTGATCCAACGATGCTTTACACTTACCACGCAGTCTGTGTCTGAAATACTTTTCAAGCGAACACCGCACAGCCATGCTGAAGGCAATTTAAACATTGTGAAGGTGTTGAATTTTCGAGGGCTGAACTCCATAATTGCTGATATTGAACTACGAAAATAGCCTTTTTCGCAACAGTTCCCAATTCTTAAATATATGTTAAATTTAAGTACTATGTTTTGCATAGTACCATCTTTTGTATATATATTTGCATAGAACAGTAAAGGGTATAGCCCATTAACAACTAAACGTTCCAATCGCAATCAATCAAAAAATGGACTCATCATCAATCACCAAACATCATCGCAACCTCGCTTCCTTTGTGCACTTATCTACGTTCACAAAGTACTTTTTCCCTTTCGGAAATTTCATTGGTCCTCTTGTGCTATGGATTTCTAACAAGAACAACTCTGACTTTGTAGACGAGCACGGTAAGCAGGCACTCAACTTTCAAATTAGCATCCTGTTGTACAGCTTAGCGCTTGGATTGTTGGCGATTCCGTTTTTCTTTTTCCTCGCTTGGGATTTTGTCGGTTTTGTAGACATTCTAGATCACAATCGCCATTATATAGACTTCGACACCGACGATGTTGACGGTTTTGTGCCCACCATACTGTATTTAGTGATCTTCGGGGTGATCACGCTGGGTTTGTTCCTCCTGGATGTGTATTGTACGATCACCGCCACCATCAAAGCAAGTAATGGAGACCTTTATAAATATCCTTTCAGTATCAAATTCATCAAATAGCAATCAACCAATTCATCATATCATCAATCAATCAATCATCAACAAAAAACGAACAGTTTAACTCTTAGAATCATGACACAATGAAGATCGAGAATACAAAAGCACAAATGCGCAAAGGCGTGCTAGAGTACTGCATCTTGTCGATCCTTGAAGGAGACGATAAGTATGCCTCGGAGATACTCGGGACGCTCAAAGAAGCAAAGATGCTTGTGGTAGAAGGGACTATCTATCCCTTACTAACTCGCCTGAAGAATGCAGGATTGCTCAACTATCGTTGGGAAGAATCTACCTCCGGGCCACCCCGCAAGTACTATACGCTTACCGAAATTGGTAAATCATTCCTGAAAGAACTGAACGGCACATGGAGTGAGTTACAGAATGCCGTGAATAGTGTAACAAGCCAAAAAATGACTAGTAATGAATAAGACGATAAACATCAACCTCGGCGGTCTCTTTTTCCATATTGACGAGGACGCCTATAACAAACTGCAACGGTATCTCAATGCCATCCGCAAGTCGTTTACCGACTCGCAAGGACGCGACGAGATCATCGCCGATATCGAATCTCGGATCGGAGAGTTGTTCTCTGAAAAAATGCAAGACGATCGTCAGGTGATCAGTATGAAGGAAGTAGACGAAGTCATTGCCGTCATGGGACAACCCGAAGACTACCTTGTAGACGACGAGATCTTTGAAGACCGTCCGAAAAGCAAAGAAAGAACCAGCTTTAGCAAAAAGCTCTACAGAGATACAGACAACAAGTATGTGAGCGGTGTTTCCTCTGGTTTAGGACACTATTTGGGCATCGACGCGGTATGGGTTCGAATCATATGGTTGGCCTTGTTCTTCTTCTCTGGAGGCGGATTCATCTTTGTGTATCTATTACTTTGGATTTTAGTGCCTGAAGCCGCTACCACTTCCGAAAAACTGGAAATGCGGGGAAAGGCCGTCAACATCTCAAATATTGAACAAAAAGTCAAGGAAGGGTTTGAAGATGTTGCCGATAAAGTTAAGAGTGCTGACTATAAAAAGGCCGGAGACAAGGTCAAGTCGGGCACACGTTCCTTCTTTGGCGCCTTAGGAGATGTTATTATGTTCTTCTTTAAGGTGATTGCCAAATTTATCGGGGTGCTGTTACTCATCATTTCAGCTTCTGCCATCATCAGCTTGTTTATCAGTATGCTTACGGTAGGCATTGCCGATGTGGTGAACTTCCCTGGAATTGACTTTGCAGAATTGTTCAACCGTACCAGCTGGCCTATTTGGTTCATGTCGTTGTTGACCTTCTTTGTGGTCGCTATTCCATTCGTGTTCCTTTTTATCTTAGGAATGAAGATTTTGGTAAAGAATGCGAAATCGATTGGCAGACCCGCGAAATACACTTTGTTAGGTGTTTGGGTATTGTCACTGGCGGGTCTCATCTTTATAGGAGCCCGCGAAGCAGCAGAATATGCCGTGGAAGGTAGTTTCATCGAAAAAGAACAACTGTACCTTGTTCCGACAGACACGCTTACCGTAACCTTTGCGGAAAACGAAGATTATGTAGATCGTCTTTTTGACAATTCTAACCTCAATATTCTTTACAACGAAAATGGCGACGATATGGTTTACTCAGAAG
>CAWUKP010000242.1:0-4400 GCA_963922975.1 uncultured Spongiivirga sp.
ATAAAGCACGATTATTCAAATACGGCAAAATTTCAATAATATCTAAAAGCCAAGCTTTTTTATGCGCTGGCAAGCGGCTGGAAATTGTGTTTAAAATAAATTGCTTTGAGCAATTTGATTTTATAAAGCAATCAACGTTGGCAGCGGATATTTTACATAACGGCAAATTATAGGACAAATGAAAAAACTCTGCGAAGCAAACCGATTTTTAGTTTAATGCCCAAGTTCCAATTGTTCTTATGAAAACTAATGTTTCTGGGATATTTTACATAATATCATTATAGCTTACAAATGACGATACTATTACAAACTGAACAAATGAGACATTTGTACTATAATTAACATTATGTAAAATAATGTTTTTAGCAGTACCACCCCATCCCGTCACAGCAGTGCATCTAGTTTTAAACAAGTTTGACGAATACAATTTATTCCAGCGCCACTAGTCTGCCTTGGTAAGAAATGAAATTACGGTGCGTAGATGCCAACATAATCAAAGCACGCTTGCTAGGAAAGACCGTCATCGTTACATCATAGGCTTCGCCTGCTTCTTCGGCCACAAAAGTGACGGTCATCCGTTTGCGTTTGGTATCTGCTTTCAATTTATAATCGGTATAGACGTCATTTACCTTCACGCCTTGCTGTCCGCTGGAATACAGATCGCCACGGGTCTGACGAACTTCTCCAATAAAGGGCAAACGCATGGCGACCGAATCTTGCCGCATTTCCAAATAATGCCCTTGTCCGCGGGTATCAATACGGCCCGCAGTATTGACAGTTCCGGGTAGCAACAGCTTGTTGGTGACTTGCAACGAAGCCGCTGTATGTTGCGGAATCACCGCCTCCACCTCTATTTTGTATTGCTTGCCTTCCAACAATTCGGTCAAGGCTTGTAAGTCGTCCGCACTTCCTTGCTGAGCCGCTTGTTCGCTCGTTTTACATGCCATCAACAACATGCCTAGGGCGACTACCGTCATGTATGCTTGAAACTTTTTCATCTGCTTGCTTTTTTCTAAGATAGCAAGAGTTCCCCATAAAGGCTACCGAATTAACAATTCTTTGGTGAGAATACTTTTAAAACGCGTAGCACTCAAATAATGGTCTTCCAACAATTTCCCATCGTGCAACAGATTGAATACCCCGAAGCCAGAGGGTGCCTGTTGGGCGGCTTCAGCAGTCTCCATTTTGGTTACCTGCAAATCAACACCAAATTCTTGGGCTACTTCTTGCATGGCCACTACCGATTTCTCGTGCCACGGACACTGATCTGCATATACCAAATGCCAACCTTTGTACTGTTTTTGCTGTTGTGTCCAATCCAATAATTGCGGGTCTGGAACACTTTCCTCCCACTTTTTGACCAATAGTTCAAAACGTCCGCGCTGGTCTACTTGTGTGAACCCGTTTTTCATAAAAAGATCTTTGTTGGCAATCCATGAACCTTTGCTGGTCATCACACACAAACCTTTCATATGAAAAGCCTTAGCCTCTCGTTCGGCGGCAGCTAAGAGCAAGGTTCCCAATCCCTGATTTCGATCTTTCTTGGAATAGACATACAGACAATGAATGAAGAGATAATCTGGCGCATCTAGAGGTCGCCAAGCGAATTTTGCGGGCACCCATTCTATGAAACCAATCATTCGATTTGTTTCGTCTTTTAGGATATGAATTCGAAGTCCTTCTCGGTAACGTTCTTCAAACCATTGCAGTTTTGCTTTAAAAGCATCGCTTTTGACATCTTTAATGCAAAAGAATGTTTTTTCTTGCGCGTTGGTGGGCGTTACCTCGTCTAAATAAAAGCCAGCTGTATTCATAATACTTCAATTCGCAGTTTTTCAAGTATTTACAAGCTTAAAACTACGAATTACGTACTGTCCAAAGGATGATTTAAGTCAGTGGTAAGGCGTCATCTAGCAGCTATTTAGCTCATTTCGTATCAGCAACAAGCATCGGACGTTCTTCCAAATGCTCTTGCAAAGGCTGAATGAGGAACGCAATTAGTTTTTGAATCAATCGGTTGTAGTTGACAATCAGCGTTTCCACATTCCCCATCAGTTGCTGGAACTCCCCATTCTGAAACGAATTGGAGTGCATAATTTTGAAGTTATTATGTGAAAGTGTACTCAGTAATTCTTCCAAGGTTTCAATATTTGGCAATGGCGTAAAGGCGATGGCTTCATTGCCCTTCAAGATATCATTGATGGTCTTTACCAAATGATTCGATTGATTGCGTAATGCCATGAGCTCCCCCTCTTCTACTTGCCCTTTATTCGCCAGTTCTTGGTAAAATTCGCCAATGGCATTATTCTTACTGACAATATTCTTCAGGTCTTTTTGAAAGTGCGCCAACATTTGAATGCGCAGCAACTGCACATCTTTGTCGCTTGCCGGCAAGCTGGACAAACTCAGTAGCAACAATTCTTTGTCCCAGTTTCGGAACGGATCACTCAATAGCTTATCGCGATCTTTCACGATACGTTGAGCAGGAATATTGAGGTCCTTCAACTTGTACTTAGCGCCTTGGTATTCAAATTCCTTGCCTTTAATGACGCCCTGCGACAAGTGCACCAGCTTTTCGTATTGCTTGTCTAGTTCTTTCACTGGCGCCATTAATTGTGGCAGCTCCTCCTGAATTAAACGCGAAAACTGTGCTTTCACCTGAGATTCAGAGAAGCGCTCACTGGCCTGTAAAGCGGCCATTTCCGGAATGTTCAAATAGCGTTGTTCGAAGTTGCCTAAATACGCCTCTCCGAAAACATCCAATGTGGCCTTCTCTTCAGCAATGAACTGCGACATGCGTGCGGTATTCGGCGTGTATTCTTCTGCCTTTAGCTGCATCACCTCCAAATAGAGCCGTTTGGTGACTTCCCCTTGCAAGGCCTCTGCATCTGTGAACAATTGCCAAGGTGAATCTGCTACGTACTCGCCTTCGATATACGGATGTTTGGCATTGTGCTCCCGATCTTTGTTGGAAGGGTGACTCGCATACATACTCAGGGAAGAATAGGTCTCCTTTTCTTCAAAAACGATGCTTCTTCCCTGCTCGTCTGTTTTGCGGGATTCGCGCTCTACTTCAATTTGTGCAGCCTGTTGGTCTAATAGCGCTGCTTGATGGGCAAAGAGATTTCCCGAATGGATTTTCTGTGTGGAAGCAATCCCTGTGTAGTTCAGGGTTTCGTTCCAACTATTAAAGGCTTTTTCTAGCTTCCAAAGCGATTCTACAATGGCGTCGCTCCCACTCACGCTCACCGCTACTTTATCGGCATGGAATTCCATTTCGCGCGACAACGAAGAATGCAAGAGATTGATCAATTTATAGATCAGAAACATCAATTGGCGCACCAGCCAGATAAAAGGTGTGATGATCCACGCGATAAAGGACAGGCGGATGTCGATACTTCGCCACATGGCCAAAATATCATCCCACTTATCACGCTCAAAAATCATATCGTGAATGATTTTATTGGCCATATACACATAACTACCCACCTGCATACTCGACTGAGAAAAATGACCAAATTCATGTGCCATGACCGCCTTGAATTCCGAAAGTGTCAAGCCGTTCACCAATCCTAAACCAATCAATAGATTTTTCTTTTGCGGGGTGAAAAGACTCAGCAAGGTACTATTGAAGAATACGCAGGCATTCACATCGTGGTTCACCAAAATTTTATTGGGTTTCGGGCCGTTAGTGTCTTTGGCCACTTGATGAATGAAGTCGTATAATTTGGGATGATTCTTTTGCGTGATTTCAATCGAAATCTTGTCGTCGTAGCCCGTTCGCTTGAATAAGAACTTCAAGGTAAAGAGTACCAGCATCAAGCCCCCCACCGAAGCAGCCAATTCCCAGTAAGACCCATCGTTCAAAAAACTGTTGAACATATAATAGGTAAACCATGAAAAGCCCACCAAAAGGCCAAAATAACAAAGATAAAAGAGTACCACACCCAAAATGGCGAGCACGACCCTTTTTTTATAATCTTCGCTCACCATGGTTAAACTGAGCGGTACATTCGTTGGGTTTTTGGGATATAGGTGGTTCATTTTAGGTTGTTTAGTTGTGGGAAAAATAGCAAGTTCTTGTGGTTTATCACAAACATTTCGACGATTCGCATAAAAAAGCGAATGCTTTCTATTGTTGAAAACTTCTAAATCACTTGTGTAGAGGAACTTCCAAAGATTAGTTGGTTATTGTTAAATTCGAAACAGAATCGATGTACCGCATGGCCAACTCCCCTGCTCTTGTTTGTTTTGGTGAAGTACTTTGGGATGTTTTTCCCGACTACCGACGTATTGGAGGCGCTCCTTTAAACGTGGCGCTGCACGCTCAACAGTCGCATCTAGAAACCTTCATCATTAGTGCGGTGGGTAATGACGAATCTGGAGATGCCATTCTCGAA
>CAWUKP010000243.1:0-4398 GCA_963922975.1 uncultured Spongiivirga sp.
GCGATGCCTCTCCGAGTACACCGATTGGGGTGAATTTACCCAACAACAATTGGATTCGACAGCAACACGGTTCTAAATCGGTTTCCTTGGGAAATATTATCAATGCATATAATAATGCGGGTGGTTCTGGTCGTTTGAAGGAATTTGCACATGATGCAGAAGAAATCGAATTGGAAGAAAAATACGGGAAATTGGCCGATAAGCTGCACACGGCATTACATGAGGTAATTGGTCACGCATCTGGGCAACTCAATCCTGGAGTGGGAACACCCAAAGAAACCCTGAAAAGCTATTCCTCAACTCTAGAAGAAGGTCGTGCTGACTTAATCGGACTCTACTATTTAATGGATCCTAAACTTCAAGAGCTTGGCTTGGTTGACGATTGGGAAGCGGCCGGAAAGGCTGCGTATGACGGATACATCCGAAATGGCCTAATGACCCAATTGATCCGCTTAAATTTGGGTGATGATGTAGAAGAGGCACACATGCGCAACCGACAATGGGTAAGTGCTTGGGCCTTTGAAAAGGGAGCTGCTGACAATGTGATTGAAAAAGTAACTCGAGACGGAAAGACCTATTTCAATATCAACGACTACGCGAAATTACGCGAGTTGTTCGGGCAGTTGCTTCGTGAAACTCAGCGTATCAAGTCTGAAGGTGATTACGAGGCTGCCAAAGCCCTTGTTGAAGGCTATGGGGTGAAGGTAGATCAAGCCATTCACACTGAAGTTTTGGAACGCAATAAGCAGTTCAAATCAGCACCCTACAGCGGTTTTGTGAACCCCGTGATGGTGCCAGAAACGAATGATGCTGGCGAAATTACCGCAATCAAAATCACACAACCCTCTAGTTTTGAAGAACAGATGATGACTTATGCCAAAGAATACGGAATTCTTTAGTAATAAGAAATACTATTTTAAGTAAAAGAGACTGCTCATTTTTGGGCAGTCTTTTTGTTTTGAAGCAAGATGAAAGCGTATTACATGAACTTTTTAATCAATACCAACGCAGTGAGAAATAGTATAAAGCCCACCAATACCCAAAGAGTACCCTTGTAATACTTTCTGTGGACACGAAGGTCTTTCCGATAGGCAATAACGGTGACAATAACGAAAGCAACCACAAAAAAAGCAACGAAAATCCACTGTCCAGAACTAAACATATAGTGTACCTTTAGCGCAAAGATAATCATTGCAATATTCACTTTATGAAAAGAAAACTGGCAGCGGTTCGTGAATTTCACGAGGCTTTTGGATTGGGAATTGAAGAGACACCGACAGCAGCGCTGGGCGAGGCGAAAAATCTATTGCGCTACAAACTCATGCGAGAAGAAAATGAGGAATACCTCGAAGCCGCCAACGAAGGAGATCTAGTTGAAGTGGCCGATGCTTTAGGAGATATGCTATACATTTTATGCGGCACCATCCTTGAACATGGACTGCAACATAAGATAGAAGAAGTGTTTGAAGAAATCCAACGAAGCAACATGAGCAAATTAGGCGCTGATGGCAAACCCATCTATCGCGAAGATGGCAAAGTGTTGAAAGGGCCTCACTATTTTAAGCCAGCTATTGCTAAGATTCTCGAAGATTAGTCAGTAATCTCGTAGCGCCAACCGTAGGGGTCTTCCGTACGATTGTATTGAATGGCCAAAATTTTCTCTTTGAAGAGGCTTGCATAAGAAGCTTCTAATTTTGGGAGATCAAAGCGCTCACCCTTGTAGCCAAAACCAACCACTGGGTTGATCACAGCCGCCGTTCCTGAGCCAAAAATCTCCTTCAGACTTCCGTCTTTGGCTGCATTCACAATTTCTGCAACTTCCACAGGTCGCTCTTCAATCGCAATCCCTAAATCTTTGGCAAGGGTAATCACACTTTTACGGGTTACCCCATCAAGAATGCGATCGGACACCGGAGCTGTCAATAACGTATCGCTTATTCTGAAGAAAACGTTCATCGTACCAGCTTCTTCCACGTAGCGATGCTCATTGGCATCCGTCCAGATGATTTGGTTAAAACCTTCCTCTTTGGCTAATTCTGTTGGATAAAACTGTCCTGCATAATTACCTGCTGCTTTGGCGTATCCAAATCCTCCACTGGCAGCGCGACTGTAATGCTCGGCAATCTTAACTTTTACCTCACCACCATAATACGATTGCGCAGGAGAGCACAAAATCATAAAACGGTATTGATTGGAAGGTGACGCCATTACACTCGGTTGTGTGGCGAAGACCACAGGACGTATATATAACGAATTGCCAATGCCGGGTTTGATCCAGTCTTTGTCCAGATTCAGCAAGGCTTTCATACCTTCAAAAAAGTATTCCTCAGGAAATTCTGGAATAGCCATCCGTTTCGAAGAGGCATTGATGCGCTGAAAGTTTTCATCGGGTCGAAAGAGCCATACCTTGCCCTCATCATCTTTGTAGGCTTTCATACCTTCAAAAACGGCCTGTCCATAATGAAAAACACGCGCAGCAGGAGACATGCTGATATTGCCGTAAGGAACGATCTTAGGAGTTTGCCATTGGCCGTTCACAAAATCACACACAAACATGTGATCGGTAAACACACTCCCGAAAACTAAATGATCAAAATCTACTTGACCTAGTCTAGATTCGGCTACTTTTTTAATCGCTATCGGAAAGGTGACGTCTTGTTTCATGGCTTATGGCTTTCAAATGACACTTCGACCAAAGTGCTTTGCAAAATTAGGAAAATAGTGGCGTCCAAGCTGTTCAGGACCTAAAAAATCACGTAATTTTGCCAAAAAGTTAGCATTCTTAATCATACATTTCAAATAATGAAAAGATATATTTCACTTATCGTAGTAATCGCAATCATGGCGAGCTGTAAAGAGGCGAAAGAAGAAACTAGAACTGAAACTGAAGTCCAAGCTACAACCACAGAACAATTGGCCTATTTTGGAGGAAAGCTAGAAGAAGGAACTTCTCTAAGTGCGGGTGAATTCATGACCCAACTCAAAGACATGAAGGTGGGCGACTCCATCGCTGTGAAATTGGAAGGCGACATCAATAGCGTGTGCCAAAAGAAAGGTTGTTGGATGCGGGTAGCTGCTGGTGAAGAAGAACTCATGGTGCGTTTTAAAGACTATGGTTTCTTTGTGCCCAAAGACGCTGCCGGTAAAGAAACCATTATTCAAGGCTATGCTTTTGTGGAGGAAACTTCTGTGGAAGACTTAAAGCACTACGCCATGGATGCTGGTAAAAGCGAAGACGAAATCGCCGCGATCACAGCACCGAAAAGAACCTATTCGTTTACTGCCGATGCTGTTGCGATTGCACAGTAGATGAAACGTCAGATTATTACAACGGCCGACGGCTCTGTCACCATCCATTTGGAGGAGTGGAATGAACAATACCATTCCAAACACGGCGCTATTCAAGAGGCAGCACATGTATTTCTGAAGCATGGTTTTCATCATGTCATCGAATTGCACGAACCACAATCTATTGCCATCCTAGAAATGGGTTTTGGTACAGGTCTGAATGCTTTTATGACCTATTTGGCGTCCGAATCGTATATCTTGAACATAGACTATCACGGTATCGAAGCATTCCCGGTTTCACTCCAAGAAATTGCACAGTTGAACTATCCACAACTGCTTGCGAGTGACCAAAGCGAAGTATTTCAAAGATTGCACGAACTACCATGGGCTAGCGCGGAAACACTAGCTCCTCACTTCAACATCACTAAGCGTCAACAACGCTTTGAAGAGATTACAGATGAAAACGCCTTTGACCTCATTTATTTCGACGCATTCGGGGCGCGTGTACAACCTGAACTTTGGACAGAGGCGATATTCAATTCCATGTTTAAAGCCTTGAAAGCACAAGGAACATTGGTTACGTATGCCGCCAAAGGAAGTGTGCGCCGTGCCATGCAGCAGGTGGGTTTCGCAGTAGAACGACTACCTGGCCCACCCGGGAAGCGCGAAATGCTCCGCGCCACCAAAGCTTGTTAAACATCCTTTAAAGCAGACCTTCACCCGAATGAGAAAAAGTATCTTTGACAAAAAGCAGCTATGAAAGTCCTGATTACAGGAGCCACTGGACTTGTTGGATCGCATATCGTCGAGCTTTGTCAGCAGGATGGTATCGAGGTACATTATCTGACAACCAGCAAGAACAAATTAACTTCAGATACTAATTACAAAGGTTTTTATTGGAATCCCGCTACGGGTGAAATTGATGAAAAGTGTTTGGAAGGGGTGAATAAAATCATCCACCTTGCCGGGGCAAACATCGCTCAAAAATGGACGGACCAAGCCAAAAAGGAAATACTTTCGAGCAGGGTGGAGTCTACTTTGATACTTTTAAAACTGCTGAAAGAACATCCAAACCATAGCATCGAGCAGGTGATCAGTGCTTCTGCTATT
>CAWUKP010000244.1:0-4364 GCA_963922975.1 uncultured Spongiivirga sp.
TCCCGCTTCGGTAAGTGCTGGTGCTATATTATTGAAGAGCAATTCACCATTGATGCGACCCGCACTCGTTTCGGCGTTCGCCTTGGCAATTATGTCAATGAGCTCGGAAGTAACGGGCACCTCAACAATGGAAGCAACGGCGGTCTGAAATTCGTAATACTGAAAGGCCAATTGGAGTAACACGGCTCCGATTCCCGCAGAAAAGTAAAAGAACAAAAACTTATTGCGTCCCCACATTTGTTCCAAAGGAGTACCAAACATCCAAATTCCAAACATATTGAAGAGCAAATGGTAAATGATGATTTGCCCTGTCACAGGATTTACAGACGCATGCATGAACATGTGTGTGATAAATTGCCATATCTTGAAATCTCTTCCAGCCGGAAAGTGAAAAGCCAAAAGCTTATTTAAATCGAAAATACCCTGATTCAAGAGAACGATCGTAGCCAACCAAAGAAGGACGTTGATAATGATCAGGTGTTTAACGGTATCTGTAATTCTAAACATCTACGAAAATTTTTGGTCTAATTCGCCCACATCAATAGTGACGAACGTTGGCTTGTGAAAAGGTGAAAGCGAAGGCTCCTTGCAGGCGAATAAATCATTCAACAATCCTTCCTGCTTCTCCATGCCCAGTGGTTGCCCACTTTTAATACTCACACTCCGCGCCATGCTCTTCGCCAAGGCGTCTACTTGATTGAACCCTTCCTCATGTACTTGTTGTTGAAAGTCAGACAATACGGTACCCAATACCTCTTGAGCATTGCTTTCAGTAAGATGAACCGGAATACCCGTGATGGCCACCATATTTTCCTGGCCAAACTCAATTACAAAACCCGTGCGCTCCAAATCTGGATACATATCTTTCAACAGATGTTGTTCTACAGAAGAAAAGTTCAATTCAAGAGGAAAGAGCAACTGCTGACTTACGGTATCTTTCAAAGTGATGCTTTCCAAAAAACGCTCGTATAAAACCCGTTGATGCGCTCGCTCTTGGTGAATAACTACCATTCCTGATCGAATGGTACTGACAATATACTTTCG
This sequence comes from uncultured Spongiivirga sp., assembly GCA_963922975.1. Classification (GTDB taxonomy): domain Bacteria; phylum Bacteroidota; class Bacteroidia; order Flavobacteriales; family Flavobacteriaceae; genus JANQRC01. Next base: position 1,045 of record CAWUKP010000244.1, read on the forward strand.
ATGCAACTGATAGGTAGTGGCTACAACAGCTTCTTCTTCATCAAAAAGTGAACCGGTCACTTCTTCTGATTCAAAGGTAATATCTTCAAGAGGTGCTGGTTGATTTCCGATCTTCGATTCCAAGCCTACGTACAAGCTTTCCCAGTTAGCAGTGGTTTTCTTGAAACTTGTTTTTACATTGGTTTCTTCTTGAAAAGGATTGAAATTTGCATCGACCACCACTTTGGGCAATATGGCTTCTTTGTTTTTGTAAGCGTAGGGCGTATCTAAGTTGGCATCTCTTTCGAAATCCAACACGGGAGCCACATTGAACTGCCCCAAGCTATGCTTGACAATAGATTTTAGAATGGCATAGAGCGCGTGTTCGTCTTCAAATTTCACCTCTGTTTTGGTAGGGTGAATGTTGATATCAATCTTTTCGGGATCGATCTCCATGAAGATGAAATAGCTCGGATGTGTCTTCTCTCTTAGCAATCCCTCAAAAGCACTCGCCACTGCATGATGGAGATAAGCGCTTTTCACGAAGCGATCATTGACGAAGAAAAACTGCTCGCCGCGGGTTTTTTTGGCAATCTTAGGTTTCCCCACAAAGCCCGTAATCTTGGCAATTTCAGTGTCTTCTTCTAACGGTACTAAAAGTTCATTGATCTTCGTACCAAAAACATTGACAATCCGCTGGCGCAAATTAGAGGCAGGCAAATTGAACAACTCGCCATCGTTGTGATAAAATGTGAATGCCACCGACGGGTGCGCCAAAACCACCCTGTGAAATTCGTCGATGATATGACGAAGCTCTACGGCATTAGACTTTAAGAAATTTCTTCTTGCAGGAATATTGTAGAACAGATTCTTAACAGACATCGAGGTGCCCTCTGGGGCGGCCACCAATTCTTGAGAAACGACTTCACTGCCTTCAATTTTGAGTTGAGTGCCCAACTCCTGGTCCACTTGTTTCGTTTGCATCTCTACATGCGCAATCGCAGCAATGGAGGCTAGTGCTTCTCCGCGAAATCCTTTTGTTTGCAGATGAAATAAGTCTTCCGCCTTTTTGATCTTGGAAGTGGCATGTCGTTCAAAACTCAAACGGGCATCTGTTTCGCTCATTCCAACGCCATCATCGATCACTTGAATCAGGGTTTTCCCGGCTTCTTTAACGATCAAGGTCAATGCTGTAGCCTTCGCATCAATGGCGTTCTCCAATAACTCCTTTACTACTGAAGCAGGACGTTGCACAACCTCTCCAGCCGCGATCTGGTTGGCCACATGATCCGGTAAAAGCTGAATAATGTCTGCCATTAGTTACCTGAGGTGAAAAGGGAAAAATCGAAGTCGAAGAAATACAAAACCAGTACTACAAGGATAGCCACTAAAAGAAATATTCTTCGCATCCGTTTTATGTCGTTCTGATGCCTTTCGCGAAGTCTATCTGCGGAATTTGAACGTTTGCTTCGCTTATCGTCCATATTCTTCTTGAACTCTTCAAAGCGATGTCGTGTTTCGTGGTCGTGCCAGCTCTCATCCATTTCATAGAATCGCGGCTTATAACTGAAACGTTTATTTTTTCGATGTCTGAATAAAAATCCCATAAACTTCGCAATTCAAAGTTATGCAAAATCAAAAACAATGCCGAAGGCAGCTTCCCAAAAAATGTTAACAATCGTCGGGCTCTGAGTAGGAGAAAAAACAAGTAGTCAATCGTGGTTTACAGACCCCTGAGATGCGCCATTTTGATGGCCGCAATAGCCGCTTCTGTGCCTTTGTTACCGTGCTTGCCTCCAGATCGATCGATGGCTTGCTGCAAGGTGTTATCTGTCAATACACAAAAGATGACGGGTATATCTGATTGGATATTGAGATCTTTGATACCCTGCGTGACACCACTACATACAAAATCAAAGTGTTTGGTTTCGCCTTGAATCACGCTACCAATCGCAATGATGGCATCAAGCGCTTGCGTTTCTTGCATTCGTTTGCAACCGTAGACAAGCTCGAAACTCCCAGGAACATTCCATCGAAGAATATTTTCTGAAGGCACACCATTGTCGATTAACGTTTGATGCGCTCCCGTGAACAAGCCTTCAGTAATTTGTTCGTTCCATTCAGAAACAACAATCCCAAACCGGAAGTGCTCCGCATTTGGGATTTGCGCTGTATCGTAGTTCGATAGATTTTTATGTGCCGTAGCCATTATTTAGTGGCTAATGTCTTACCTATAAAGACTTCTACATTTCTTCCTTGATCGGAGTTTGGATATTCATCCTTGATTCTGTTGAAGAAAGCAAGCGCCTTATCTTTTGACCCTGTTTCCAAGGCCATCATGCCTGCCTTCATCAAATATAAAGGGGCCGTGTATTCGTTATCGCTGTGGTCGATGGCTTTTTGGTAATATTCCATAGCCTCACTATTCTGACCCAGTTGTGCAAAAGCATCTCCAATAGCTCCTTTCGCCTTGGCGCCTACAATTGCATCATCGGTAGAGAAATCACTCAAATGCTTAATCGCATCCTCGTAGTTATTCATATTCAGATACGCCATTCCAGCAGAATAATTGGCTAAGTTGGCCGCTTGCGTGCCCGAATACTTATCGATGATATCTAGGAAACCGTACTTTCCTTCGCCTCCTTCAAGTGCTAGGGTAAACAGCGAATCAGGATTACTGGATGCAAGAGCTTGTTCAAAATACTGAGATGCTTGGAACATCTCATTGGTAGCTTCCATCTGAGTAGGCTCTTGAATAAACTTTCGATAGCCTAAATAGGCAAGGACCGCTAGGGCCACAACACCGATACCGATGATGATATACTGTTGATTTTTTGCAACCCATGCTTCGGTGCGTGAAGCACTTTCATCCAGAGTATTGAATACTTCTGCCGTGGTACTCTCCATCTGCTCCAACTCTTCTCGATCCTTCTTATTTTGTGGCTTGTAACCTCTTTTCTTATATGTGGCCATGTCGCTTAATTGAATGTGGGCAAAAATATGATTTTTATCCTAATCTGAAAGCCCCTTCATTTGATAATTTTCGATAATTTGCGGAGCATTTTTGGGCATCCAATTTATGATCTTAAAGAAACTCTCGCTCGTTAACTATAAAAACTTCGCTTCGGCGAGTTATACTTTCGATGCAAAGATCAATTGTTTCGTTGGAAACAACGGAATTGGTAAGACCAATACGCTAGATGCTATCTACCTTCTTTCTTATGGAAAAAGCTATTTCAACCCGATTGCTGGGCAAAATATTCGGCATGGGGAAGACTTTTTTATGGTGGATGGTGAATTTGAACGCGATGGACGCGAAGAGCGCATTATTTGCAGTTTGA
>CAWUKP010000245.1:0-4346 GCA_963922975.1 uncultured Spongiivirga sp.
AATCGAAAAGCAGCAACGCTTGAGGAGCCCTTGCTATGGGTTCGAAAGAACGCCGATAGCATACGCACCAACTTTCTCAAGTATCCTGAGTCACGCATTGACGATTATTTGATCGTCAAAGAACGGGTGTTGAATTTGAGTCCACAGGACAAAGAACTACGTAATTTCACCCGCCAAATGGCCTTTCAAGAGTTTCGAAGGGCGCTTACTTTTCAACAGTACAAGGTGGCAGATACGGTACTTCGCTTTTTGAAGAGGCACGGCATCAAAAGCTCTTTCCGCTATCAGATGGCACTTTTTCGACTGCGAATACTCAAAACGTTTGTACAGCTGTTTGGGATGGGAGCCACACGCTTAAAGCGATTCTTTACGTTACCTCAAGAAATCTAGGTGAAATGCACTGGGTGCGTGGTGTAGTAACGGTAACTCTTTCCACTTAAGAGCATGAGACCATGTACCATAGAAACGGGTAGAAAATTTAAATTTCGGGCAAAACCATCGTATGTTTTATTGCGATAATTGGCCAGTAGAAAGGGGATGGTCTGCGTATCGTAGTAGATGGCACTTACCTTATCAAAAATGCGCTTTTCATACGGATAGAAATAGCGGTGTTCGATATGCTCTTTAACATCGGACGTCTGGGTGAATACCTCATCCACAGATAGTGGCGTTCCGTTTTCTTTTTTATAAAAAATGATCGATTCTGAAGGATCTATGAGTACCCACTTTTGTAAATCATTGTCAAAAAACTCGTTAAAAGAGTGTCCGAGCGTGATATTTTCAGGGTGGTATACACCCCATTCGCGCACACGGATGTCGTTGATCAAACAAAAAATATTGAACACTTGAGAGACATCGCTGCAAACTCCGCCTTTCCCGTGAATTAATTCCGTGAGGGTCTTCTCAGAATGTGTGCCCAAACCAGGTCCCACTTTGGTGTGTGTCCGTAACCAATGGGCAATCTTTTCGGCGACTTGCATATCGCTTAGTTGAGCGCGACCTTCGGGTAAGATTTCAGCATTGGTGGTGAAGAAAATCTCAGGCATGTCCTCCTTTCGGTTCAGCAATCCAAACTCTTGATGTTCAAGCCGTTGCTGAGACACCTCCTTAAGCAGCATTTTATAACGCAGCTTGTACAGAAAAGGATGCCTGGTTAAGTACCATTTTAGGGGTTTCTTCATGAATGCTCCATGCTTCAGTAGGGTCTAAAGTATTAAAATATTGCGCAAAATCGAAAGCCTCTATCAAGAGATTGTCAAATAGCGTATTTCGTCGATAAAATGTGATCCTACCTAGAACTGCGCAAAACTCTTATATTTGATACAACAACTGAAAAACCTACATGCTAACCCTAGCGTTTACCAATAGAAATAAACCCTACGCCAGTTTAGAGCGTTGTTTTTCTTCGTTACGCGACCAAAGCGATACTAGATTTCAAATATACCTCCTTGATTACGGTAGTGATGAAAACGGACGGATCGCGGTGATGCAGATTGCGAAAGAGTTTCCAGTGATCCAATTGATCACTTGCGACACCCAAGAACAACTGTGGAATAAGTCGCGAAGTCTCAATGTTATCTTGAAGAAATGTGAAACTCCTTACTTCTTCGTAGGTGATGTTGATATGATTTTTCATCCCGATTTTGTAGCCAAGGCGCTGGAAATGGCCAGCAGCGATAGCGTTCATTATTTTCAAGTAGGGTTTCTTTCGGAAGAAGAATCTAAAACCAAGAAGGCTTTCGAGGCGTATCAAATCAACTTCACCACCAATGAAGAAGCCACAGGTATGACCTTATACCCAACCGACTTGCTCAAGGAAATTGGCGGCTATGACGAATTCTACCACGGTTGGGGTTTTGAAGATACCGATGTGCATGTACGCCTGCGCAATAAAGGTGTCAATGTACACTTCCATAAGGAAAGCACTTTGATGCTGCACCAATGGCATGCAAAAACCTATCGTTCTAAAGAAAGTAGTGCTCCGTACCATCCATATTTGGAACGCATTAACCAAGCGTATTTAGAGCAGGTACGTAGCACAAAAAAAGTGAAAGCCAATACGCAATTTGCTTGGGGAGAAATTCCAACATCCATGGCATCGACTATTGAGGTTGATCATACATTGCAAATTACCAATAGGAAAAATGAGGTTAGTGCATTGCTACAAACACTGGCTGAGCTGAACGGGAATTTAGTTCAAGTGATGATTCAACCAGACCCAGAAAAAAGTACGCCCAAAACCAAGGTCAAAAAGTTACTGGGTAAGCACACTCCCCAGTTTTTAGAGATGGAAACTGTGAACGAACTATTGCTGGAGCATTTGATTCTTTGTTGTCGTAATAAATCCTATTCCTTCTCATTTGATAGAACCGAAGCCACAATTCACTTAACGATACAGCTCTAGTCATGCGTATACTGATGGTTTCCATGAAATCCATCCACTTTGAGCGGTGGACCAATCAACTGAAAGACAGCGGACACGAAGTTTTTTGGTTCGATGTCAACGATGGTGGAAGGACTTCCAAACTACCGTGGGTAACACAAATTACAGGTTGGAAGAAAGGCTTTTTGAAAAAACGCGGACGTACCTTTCTGAAAAAATACGTTCCCAACCTTCATCGGTGGCTTAGCAACACATTCGATACGCCTGTGGAGAAAGCCTTTGAACAGACTTTGAAGGAGGTTCAACCCGATGTGGTACACAGCTTTGTGTTGTATATTTCTTGTGTTCCCATTCTCGAAGTCATGCAGCAGCATCCAAAGCTTCCTTGGATCTATTCTTCCTGGGGAAGTGATCTGTACTATTTCAAAGAAATCGAAACCTATCGAAGAGACATCGAACGTGTACTCCCTCGAATTGATTACCTCTTTACCGACTGTGCTCGAGATCAACAACTTGCCAAAGACATGGGCTTTCAAGGCACTTCTTTGGGGGTTTTTCCAGGTGGCGGGGGCTACGATTTTCAACAGATGAATCCTTTGATCAAGCCGTTTTCTGAGCGCCAATTGATTCTGGTGAAAGGCTACCAAGGACGGTCAGGAAGGGCGATTCCTGTGTTGAAAGCACTTCAGGCGTTGGAAGACAAACTCAAGCCGTACAAGATTGTGGTTTTTGGAGCAGATACGGAGGTAGTTGATTTCATTCGAAATACGGGCATAGCAAATCATCTTCCATTACAAGTATACAGTAGAGAAGACTTCTTACCACATCAAGAGATTTTGAGTCTCATGGGACAAGCGATGTTGTATATCGGCAATAGCAATTCCGATGGAATGCCCAATACTGTATTGGAAGCTATTTGTATGGGTGCTTTCCCGATTCAGTCCAATCCTGGTGGTGTTAGCGAAGAAGTTATTGAAGCTGAAATGAATGGCTTGTTGATTGAAAAAGTGGAGGATGTTGGTCATATTGCCAACCAGATTGAAAAGACCTTGGCAGATGAAAAAATGAGAGCACACGCTTATGCACACAACCTTGAAATAGTGAAGCCGTGCTATGAAATTGGGCGCATCCGGGCATCCGTTTTAAAGCAGTATGATTTAGTGAAGCAAAAGTTAAACAATTGACCTATATTTGAAATTATCCAAGAATATTGAGTACCTCTCGAAACATCGCTGTGATTCCCGCTAGGGGAGGTTCGGTGCGACTTCCCAAAAAGAACATATTGCCTTTGGGCGGCCTTCCGCTGCTGGTACACAGCATTCGCTATGCGAAGCACCATCGCGAGCTACTTCAGGAGATTGTGGTCTCCACAGACAACGAGGAAATAGCCGAGATTGCAAAAGCCGAAGGCGTTACCGTGATTGAGCGTCCGGCTGCCATCTCTGGCGCCCAAGCTACCACGGTAAGTGCACTACAGCACACCTTGGAACAGTTTGAGGATTCTTTTGACCATCTCATTCTTTTGCAACCTACTAATCCTTTTCGTCCTGCTCGGCTTTTAAACGAAGCCTTTGCGCAATTCAGAAAGCGGAACGCAGATAGTTTGATGACCGTCAGTACCCATTCGCAAAAACTGGGTAAAATAGAAGAAGGGCGATTTGTGCCCTTTAATTATGTCATGGGACAGCGAAGTCAGGATTTAGAACCACTTTACTTTGAGAATGGGCTGTTGTACATCGCGAAGACCGCGCTTATCAAAACGGGCAAAATTCTTGGAGAAGACAACGTTCCAATGATTGTGGATCATCCTTTTTCGCAGGTCGACATTGATGATCTCGATGATTTTGAATATGCCGAATACGTATACCAAAAGATGAAAGATGACGCCTGAACTACAGATTAAACACAGAAAGATTGGCGCTGACTATCCGCCATTAGTGATTGCCGAAATTGGTATTAATCA